>CAIWIS010000715.1 GCA_903912795.1 uncultured Bacteroidales bacterium | reverse complement strand
TAATGTAACAGGTATAAACATAATAGCTTGAGCAAAAATGATAGGCATAACACCTGCAGCATTCACTTTTAAAGGAATATACTGACGCACACCACCATATTGTTTATTTCCAACCACACGTTTAGCATATTGTACTGGAATTTTGCGAGTACCCTGAACTAACAGAATAGAGGCAGCAATAACCAATAACAAGAATACCAATTCGAGAAGGAACATTACCAAACCACCACCTGAATCGTTCAAGCGCGAAGCAAATTCTTTGATAACAGCACCCGGGAAACGTGATATAATACCAACAAGGATAATAAATGAAATACCATTACCAATACCTTTGTCAGTTATACGCTCACCAAGCCACATTACAAACATACTACCACCAGCCAATATCAAAGTTGTAGATAAAGTAAACCAAAAGGTTGAAGGCATTGCAGTACCAGCTTGCGCCATTTGTACGCTTAGGTTAATCAAATACGATGGACCTTGTAACAACAAAATTGCTACTGTAAGGTAACGCGTATATTGGTTCATCTTGCGACGTCCACTTTCACCTTCGCGCTGTAGTTTCTGAAAATAAGGTACAGCTATTGATAAAAGCTGAATAACGATAGATGCAGAAATATAGGGCATAATACCCAATGCAAATACCGAAGCATTTGCAAAGGCACCACCAGAGAACATATCCAACAATGCTAATAAACCACCACTGGTTTGAGCTTTCAACGCCGATAACGCGGTTGGGTCAATACCCGGAAGAACAATGTACGAACCAAAACGATAAACCATCACAAACAAAAGGGTTGTAAGAAGTCGACTGCGAAGGTCCTCTATTTTCCAGATATTTTTTAGTGTCTCTATAAATTTCATGTGCTTATAATTTTACTACGGTTCCACCTGCGGCTACGATAGCTTCTTCGGCCGATTTTGAAAATGCATTTGCTTCAACATCAATCTTAACTGTAAGTACTCCTTTTCCAAGAATTTTTGCCAAAGCAGTTTTAGATAAGAATCCCGCTTCGCGCAATTCAGCTAAACCAATTTTAGTAATTTTCTTAGAAGTAGCAATCACTTCCAATGTATCAATATTAATAGCTTTATATTCAACACGATTCACGTTTTTGAAACCAAATTTTGGTAAACGACGTTGAATAGGCATTTGTCCACCTTCGAATCCAATTTTCTTTGAATATCCCGAACGTGATTTCTGTCCTTTGTGCCCTTGTGTAGAAGTTCCGCCTAAACCAGAACCGGTACCACGACCGATACGTTTGCGAGTCTTAACAGAGCCAACTGCAGGGGTTAAATTACTTAAGTTCATATCTTTTTTTTTAAAGAGTCTAAGGAATAATAATTATTTAATCACTTCTACCAAGTGTTTCACTTTAGCAACCATACCCAAAATTGATGGAGTGGCTTCGTGTTCAACTACGGCATTCATTTTTTTCAAACCCAATGCTTCCAAAGTCAATTTCTGAGTTCTTGGCGATTTGATTTTACTACGAACTTGTTTTATTTTAATTGTTGCCATATTAATTTTTAAATTAGCCGTTAAACACTTTATTTAAAGAGATACCACGGTTTTGAGCCACCGTTTGTGCATCGCGCAATTCGCTTAAAGCTACAATTGTTGCTTTTACAAGGTTGTGTGGGTTCGACGAACCTTTTGACTTAGCCAAAACGTCGGTTACGCCTACACTTTCTAATACAGCACGCATCGCACCACCCGCTTTCACTCCAGTACCGTGCGAAGCAGGTTGAATATACACCTGTGCACCACCAAATTTCGAAAGTTGTTCGTGAGGTATTGTACCATTAAGCACCGGAACTTTAATCAAGTTCTTTTTGGCAGCTTCGGTTCCTTTAGCAATAGCAGCAGTTACCTCGCCAGCTTTACCAAGTCCCCATCCTACAACACCATCTTCGTTACCTACCACAACAATAGCCGAAAAACTGAACGTACGTCCACCCTTTGTAACTTTTGTAACGCGGTTTACAGCTACTAATCTGTCTTTTAATTCCAGATCGTTGGTTGTTTTTACTTTATTCATATTATTTGTTGCCTTACTTGATTAAAATTTAAGACCTGCTTCACGAGCTGAATCGGCCAATTGTTTAACTCTACCATGATATAAATAACCATTACGGTCAAATATAACTTCTACAATACCTGCTTCCTGAGCAACTTTAGCTACTAGTTTTCCAACTTGAGCTGCTTGTTCAGTTTTCGATATTTTTTCTTTTATTGATGCCGATGACGCTGATGCTAATGTAACACCTTGAACATCGTCGATCACTTGAGCGTAAATCTGAGCATTACTGCGGAATACGGTCAAACGTGGTTTTACAGCTGTACCTGACACTTTGTGACGGATATGTGCTTTAATTCTTACTCTTCTATCTGATTTTCCTGACATAATTTCACCTATTTACATTAATTATTTTTTACCGGCCGATTTTCCGGCTTTACGACGTACAACTTCACCTTGGAAGCGAACACCTTTACCTTTGTAAGGCTCTGGTTTGCGGAATGAGCGGATTTTAGCACAAACCTGTCCGATCAATTGTTTATCGGCACTTTCCAAAATAATCAATGGGTTTTGATTACGTTCTGTTTTGGTTTCAACTTTAATTTCGTCGGCTAAACCTAAAAATATATTGTGTGTATATCCAAGTGCAAGTTCAAGAACCTGACCTTGATTTGAAACACGATATCCAACACCTATAAGCTCAAGTACTTTTTTGTAACCTTCAGAAACACCAACTATCATATTTTGAATTAATGATCGATACAATCCGTGATTAGCACGATTTTGTTTTTCGTCATCCGGACGTACAACAGTTAATGTTGAACCTTCGATTTCGATATTGATATTTGGGTTAATTTCTTGTGTTAACGTACCTTTTGGGCCTTTTACGGTTACAACACTATCTTGTACCGTTACTGTTACTCCGGCAGGAATACTAATGGGCAATTTTCCAATTCTTGACATTTTTCTTTCCTCCCTCTATTAATAAACGTAACATATAACTTCACCACCTACTTTAAGAGTAGCAGCTTCTTTGTTTGTCATTACACCTTTCGAAGTTGAAAGGATAGCAATACCCAAACCATTTAAAACACGTGGCATTTCTTTGTAACCAACGTATTGGCGTAAACCAGGAGTTGAAATACGAATCAATTTCTTGATTGAATTTACCTTGTTTACTGGATCGTACTTCAAAGCTACTTTGATAGTGCCTTGAGGTCCTTCTTCTACAAACTTGTAGTTAAGGATATACCCTTTTTCATGAAGAATACGGGTAACTTCCTTTTTTAAATTCGATGCTGGAATTTCCACCACTCGGTGGTTTGCTTTGATAGCATTCCGCAATCGGGTTAAATAATCTGCGATTGGATCTGTCATAAAAATTGTTTTTAAATTGATCCCGGCTGTCGGGACAATATTTAATGAGCCCCCTCAATCCCCCAAAGGGGGAATTTAAGAAGCGGTTAATTCTTGATTTTAGTTGGAGCAAACTCACTATTCCCCCTTTGGGGGTTAGGGGGCTTTTTACCAGCTTGCTTTTTTCACTCCCGGAATTAAGCCTTTTGAGGCCATTTCACGGAATTGAATACGAGAAATGCCGAATTGACGCATATATCCTTTTGGACGACCGGTTATGCTACAACGATTGTGAGCACGGATAGGCGACGAGTTACGTGGTAATGCCTGAAGAGCATCGTAATTGCCTTCAGCTAAAATTTGTTCACGTTTTGCAGCATATTTAGCAATCAGCTTGGCTCTTTTAACCTCGCGGGCTTTCATTGATTCTTTTGCCATTGTTTCTTCTAATTAGTTTTTCTTAAATGGTAATCCGAATTCTTTCAACAATGCAAAACCTTCTTCGTCGGTTGGAGCAGTCGTTACAAATGTAATGTTCATGCCTAACAAACGTGAAATGCCATCAATGTTGATTTCTGGAAAAATAATTTGCTCAGTTATACCAAGTGTATAATTTCCACGACCATCAAATTTATTATCAATACCTTTAAAGTCACGTACACGTGGAAGTGCAACACGTACAAGTCTTTCAAGAAACTCGTACATTTTGTCGCCACGTAAAGTTACACGCACACCAATAGGCATTTTTTTACGCAATTTGAAGTTCGAAATATCCTTTTTAGAGATAGTAGCAACAGCTTTTTGACCTGAAATGGTAGTCATTTCGTTGATAGCCACTTCGATAATTTTTTTGTCAGCCACAGCTATACCTAAACCTTGATTCAATACAATTTTCTCAAGTTTAGGAGCTTGCATTACCGAAGAATAACCAAATTCTTTCATCAATGCAGGAACGATTCGTTCTCTGTAATCTTGTTTTAAATTTGCTGTATTCATCTTAAATTTCTCCTCCTGTCTTTTTAGAAATACGTACTAATTTGCCTTCTGCGTTTAATTTACGTCCAACACGTACTGGTTTTCCTTTTTCTACCGGATTAAGGTTCGAAATATGAATAGCAGCTTCTTGTTTAACTATACCACCCTGAGGACTTTTTGCGCTTGGTTTGGTGCTCTTCGACACCATATTCACACCTTCTACGATAGCGCGTTGATCTTTCACAAGAATCTCCAACACGCGTCCGGTTTTTCCTTTATCAACACCGGTATTTACGTAAACGGTATCACCTTTTTTAATATGTAATTTACTCATCTTAAATTAATTTTTTCGAAGATTAAAGCACTTCAGGTGCAAGTGATATGATTTTCATGTTTGTTGCACGCAATTCGCGCGCTACAGGGCCGAAAATACGGCTACCACGGATTTCACCAGCATTGTTTAACAGCACACAAGCATTATCGTCAAAACGAATATATGATCCGTCGGCGCGACGAACTTCTTTTTTTGTACGAACAATAACCGCTTTCGAAACGATACCTTTTTTGATATCAGATGAAGGTATAACACTCTTCACTGTTACCACAATAATATCGCCCAATGTAGCGTAACGTTTGCTAGTTCCTCCTAATACGCGGATACAAAGCGCTTCTTTAGCACCACTGTTGTCCGCAACTATGAGTCTTGATTCTTGTTGTATCATAATTACTTAACTCTTTCGATAATTTCAGTTAATCTCCATCTTTTTAATTTACTCAGCGGGCGAGTTTCCATTATACGAACTGTATCACCGAT
This sequence comes from uncultured Bacteroidales bacterium, assembly GCA_903912795.1. Classification (GTDB taxonomy): domain Bacteria; phylum Bacteroidota; class Bacteroidia; order Bacteroidales; family Paludibacteraceae; genus Paludibacter. The sequence continues at coordinate 5,368 of CAIWIS010000715.1, read as the reverse complement.
GTTACATTCGTTTTTCTCGTCATGAGCATGATATTTTTTTGTCTTATTTACGAATTTACCGTAAATAGGGTGTTTTTCTTTCCATTTTACAGCAATTGTAATGGTCTTTTCCATTTTGTTGCTGAAAACGACACCCGTTCTCTCTTTTCTTAAATTTCTTGTTTCCATCAGAGTCTGATTTTATTGATTTATTTCTCGCTGACGTAATTCAGTCGCAAGGCGAGCTAATGTACGACGTACCACTTTAATCTGCGATGGATTGTCAAGCGGAGAAATGGCGTGATTCAATTTTAAACGAACCAAATGCTCTTTTTCAGCATCCACGCGTTCCTGAATCTCTTTTGTGTTTAATTCTTTTATTTCTCTTGTTTTCATATTCATTACACATTTACAGAGGTGAAATCATAATCGCGTCTTACCACGAATTTTGTAGTTACGGGTAATTTCTGAGCTGCTAAGCGTAATGCTTCTTTCGCTATCTCATACGATACGCCTTCTACTTCAAATAACATACGTCCCGGTGTAACGGGAGCAACAAATCCTTCGGGTGCACCTTTACCTTTACCCATACGAACCTCAGCAGGTTTCTTAGTAATAGGTTTATCGGGGAATACACGTATCCAGATTTGACCCTGGCGTTGCATATAACGGGTAACAGCAATACGAGCAGCTTCAATCTGACGACCGGTTAACCATTTTGATTCTAATGTTTTGATGCCAAAAGATCCGAACGCTAATTGATTGCCTCTCTGGGCTTCACCTTTCATGCGCCCTTTTTGCTGTCTCCTGAATCTTGTTTTCTTAGGTTGTAACATAATTTACTTCTATCAAATTCATTTATAACAGTTAATTCTTTCTCTTTTTGAAACCACCTTTACCTCCACGGTCGTTACGATCTTTGCGATCGCCGCGATCATTGTTGAAACGGTCGTTTCCACCACCATTACCGCCACGAGCAGTTTCTTTGTTAGCCGCAAAATTTGGTGATAAATCTTTTTTACCCCAGATTTCGCCACGGCAAATCCATACTTTGATACCAATGATACCAACTTTTGTCATTGCTTCGGCATGTGCGTAATCAATGTCAGCTCTGAAAGTATGTAAAGGAGTACGTCCTTCTTTATACATTTCCGAACGTGCCATTTCGGCTCCATTCAAACGACCTGAACACATGATTTTGATACCTTCAGCTCCCATGCGCATGGTAGAGGCAATAGCCATCTTTGTTGCACGACGGTAAGCAATTTTACCTTCAACTTGGCGAGCTACATTATTAGCAACAATAACAGCATCAAGTTCCGGACGTTTAATTTCAAAAATATTGATTTGAATATCCTTATCGGTTACTTTTTTCAATTCTTCTTTTAATTTGTCAACTTCCTGTCCACCTTTTCCGATAATAATACCGGGACGAGCAGTCATAACAGTAATTGTTACAAATTTCAACGTACGTTCAATAATGATACGAGAAATACTTGCTTTAGCTAGACGAGCATTCAGATATTTTCTGATTTTGTGGTCTTCCAATATGGTTTCACCATAATTGTTTCCACCGTACCAGTTTGAATCCCATCCACGGATAATTCCTAAGCGGTTACTTATTGGATTAATTTTTTGTCCCATCGAGCAATTAATTTTCGTTATCGTTAGTAATTTTAGTATCTACAAATATTGTTACGTGGTTCGAACGTTTGCGAACGCGGTATCCGCGGCCTTGAGGCGCAGTACGTAAACGTTTCAACATAGTAGCTGAATCCACAAACACTTTACTTACATATAATTCTACATTGTCAGCTTTTTGCTCGGATTTGTTTTCCCAGTTAGCGATAGCTGATTTTAGTAATTTTTCTAATCTGCCAGAAGCTTCTTTCGACGAGAATTTCAATACGCTTAACGCTTTGTTAACTTCCATTCCGCGGATAAGGTCAGCCATAAGGCGCATTTTACGCGGTGATGTTGGTACGTCGTTTAGCTTAGCGAAATAAAGCGATTTGTTTGCTTCTTTTCTGGCATCGGCTGATATTTTTTTTCTTGCACCCATTTTCTTTGAAATGTTTATTTTTTCTTGTTTAAAATTTCAATGGATTATTTTTTCTTACCACCGTGACCGCGGAAGTTACGAGTTGGTGAAAACTCACCTAACTTATGACCTACCATATTTTCGGTTACGTAAACAGGTATAAATTTATTTCCATTGTGAACTGCAATAGTGTGACCTACAAAATCAGGTGAAATCATTGTAGCGCGAGACCATGTTTTAACGACAACTTTCTTGCCGGCTTCATTCATGGCTAAAACTTTTTTCTCGAGCTTCAGATTTATAAAAGGTCCTTTTTTTAATGAACGACTCATATTATTTACTTACTTTTTCTGATTATTTTTTCTTTCTTTCAATAATATACTGGCTCGATTGTTTTTTCGGAGCACGTGTTTTGTACCCTTTAGCTAACAAGCCTTTGCGAGAACGTGGGTGTCCTCCTGATGAACGACCTTCACCACCACCCATGGGGTGATCTACCGGGTTCATAGCTACACCACGTACGCGAGGACGACGTCCAAGCCAGCGTGAGCGACCTGCCTTACCTGATCTCTCAAGTGCATGATCTGAGTTTCCTACTGTTCCAATTGTTGCTTTACATGTAGCAAGAATTTTACGAACTTCACCTGATGGCAATTTAATAATTGCGTATTTGTCTTCACGAGAAGTTAACTGAGCAAATGTACCAGCCGAGCGAACCATTGCGGCTCCCTGTCCTGGACGTAATTCAATGTTATGAATTATTGTACCCAGTGGAATGTTTTGCAATGGCAAAGCATTACCAACTTCAGGGGCAGCTTTTTCTCCCGAAAGAACTACCTGATCTACTTTCAATCCGTTTGGCGCAAGAATATAACGTTTTTCACCGTCGGCATAAAATAACAATGCAATACGAGCCGAACGATTCGGGTCATACTCAATGCTTTTTACTGTGGCAGGAATACCATCTTTGTTGCGTTTAAAGTCAATTACTCTATATTTCTTCTTGTGTCCGCCACCAATGTAGCGCATGGTCATTTTACCATCATGGTTACGACCACCGGATTTTACTCCGCCAATAACAAGAGATTTCTCTGGTGCGCTCGCAGTAATTGTGTCGAACGTACCAATAATCTTGTGTCTTTGCCCCGGTGTTATGGGGTTTAATTTACGTACAGCCATTTTTTATTTTTATAGTTTGCAGTTTGTAGTTTTCAGTTTGCTAAAACAATTGATATTGTTTTATTGCTTACTGTTTACCACTTACTGCTTACTGTTTTTTTTAGATGTTGCTATAAAAGTCAATTTGTTCTCCTTCTTTTACTGTAACGATAGCTTTTTTATAAGCCGAAGTAGATCCATTAATCACACCACTTTTAGTGAAACGATTTTTTTTCTTTGGAGCTACTATTAAGGTATTAACCTCAGTAACAGTAATATTATACATGGCTTCAACAGCCTGTTTGATCTCAATCTTGTTAGCGCCTTTCTGAACTTTAAAGCCATAGCGGTTTAGCTTCTCGCCCAGCTTAGTCATCTTTTCTGTAACGATTGGTTTTACTATAATTGCCATTTCTATACCTCCTTATGCTTTAAAAATTTGTTCAATTGCATCTACTGTTTCTACAGATAACACAAGAGTCTTAGCATTAAGCACTGAGTAAGTGTTTAATTCTGAGACAGTTAACACATTTACGTTCGTTAAATTACGAGCCGACAAATATACGTTTTTATTTGCAACTGGTAAAATAATTAATGGTTTTTTATCAACAATCTGTAAATTAGTCATAAATGCTACAAAATCCTTTGTTTTAGGAGCAGCAAAATCTAACCCTTCTACAACATTAATTAAGCCATTAGCCGCTTTGTACGACAATGCTGATTTACGTGCTAATTGTTTTACTTTCTTGTTTAGTTTGAAACTATAGTCGCGTGGTGTAGGACCAAACATACGACCACCACCAACACGAACACCAGATTTGATATCGCCTGGACGTGCGCCGCCGCCGCCTTTTTGCTTTCCTAATTTACGAGTACTACCCGACAATTGACTACGGCCTTTTGAAGAGTGTGTACCTTGACGTTGGTTAGCCAAATATTGTTTCACATCTAAATAAATAGCATGGTCGTTTGGCTCAATACCGAAGACTGCATCGCTTAGCGATACTACTTTTCCAGTGTCTTCTCCTTTAATATTTACTACTTTTACTTCCATGATTATTTATTAATGATTACGATTGAACCTTTAGCTCCCGGTACCGAACCTTTGATAAGAATCAAATTGTGTTCCGGAATTACCTTTAATACCTGCAAGTTTTGCATGGTTATTTGATCGCCACCAGTGCGTCCACCCATACGCATACCTTTAAATACGCGCGAAGGATACGAAGAAGCTCCCAATGAACCCGGTGCACGTAAACGATTGTGCTGTCCGTGAGTTGCTTGTCCAACCCCACCAAATCCGTGACGTTTTACAACGCCTTGGAAACCTTTACCTTTCGAAGTTCCAACTACATCGACAAATGTGTCAGCTTCGAACATTTCTACGGTGATTGCATCACCTAATTTGAATTCAGTTTCAAATCCTTTGAACTCAACCAAGTGTCTTTGAGCGGCTACTCCTGCTGCTTTAAAATGACCGGCTTCAGCTTTGTTAGTATGTTTGTCAGTTTTAACCTGAAAACCTACTTGAACAGCTTCATAACCATCACTATCAACAGTTTTAATTTGAGTAACAACACAAGGACCAGCTTCGATAACAGTGCATGGTACATTTTTACCATCGGCACTGAAAACGGATGTCATTCCGATTTTTTTTCCTAATAATCCTGGCATTTCAATTGTTGTTAAGACCCCTAACCCCTTTCGGGGGATCGGTCGTGTTTATATAAAAATTATATTTACTTTATAAAAGTGCTTCTATCACACTTTAATTTCTACTTCTACTCCACTTGGTAATTCAAGTTTCATCAATGCATCAACAGTTTTTGCTGAAGAGTTGTAAATGTCGATAAGACGTTTGTACGATGAAAGTTCAAATTGCTCACGCGATTTTTTGTTTACGAATGTAGCACGGTTTACAGTAAAAATACGTTTGTGAGTTGGTAATGGAATTGGTCCGCTTACTACAGCACCTGTTGCTTTCACTGTTTTTACGATTTTCTCAGCTGATTTATCAACTAAGTTGTGATCGTACGATTTCAGTTTAATACGAATTTTTTGACTCATAATGTTTAAGCCCCCTAAATCCCCAAAGGGGGACTATCAGTAAGCAATTTTTAAATTGTTAATATATTATTTTCTGTATTATTCCTGATTAAGAGTCATTCACTAATCAGAAAAATTTATTTT
>CAIWIS010000714.1 GCA_903912795.1 uncultured Bacteroidales bacterium | reverse complement strand
TCGCATAATGATGTAAATCATCACATATATAATAATCTCCAAATTTCATATTAGCCTCAGAAACAGCTTCTTGCGAAATGTCTAAGCCTTGAATATTATAACCTGCTTTCTTAAGTGAGTAAGTAAAATAGCCCAAACCCGAACCAACTTCTAATATTCTTGCATTTTTATCTAACTTCAACATATGCTTAATAGCATGTGTGGTACCCCAATAAGAAGGTTCATTGTTTACTAAATAATCCAATGGGTCTTTTTCCAACAAAACTCTTTCTTGATAATGTTGATATCGACTATAACCTTGAACTTTACTGGCATTTTTGTAAATCAATTCATATACAGCATTACTATTGATTCTGGGTAATGAAAATGCTGTATTGCAAGAATCACAACAAAAAATCTTAAATAATTCTGGTTCCTGATAGCCTTTCTGGATTGTTTTAAAATTTGCATTCTTAGCACCACACCAAAGACATAAAGTTGATTCAGATAAATTTTTATCTTGAGAATCTGATATTTCTTTCTCTATTTCAAGTGACATTGTTTTATTATTAGTTAGTTTTGCTTTCTTTGCAAAAATAATAAAATTATTGTACAAACTAACTTTTTCTTCAAAAACATTCTACACTTCAATTTTCTTCAATTTATGATTTACAAGTCTGCACAAATAATACTATTCAATTTTACTTGGCATTTTTTTGAATATTTAGTATTTGTCTGTATCTTTGCACCCCTAAATAAATTTCGACACAAAAAATGAAACAATTCAAACGAACCACCGTAACTTCTGCTTTGCCTTATGCCAATGGCCCTGTACATATCGGACACTTGGCTGGCGTATATATTCCTGCTGATATTTATGTGCGCTACCTACGCTTGAAAGGCGAAGAAGTGCTTTTTATAGGCGGTTCCGACGAACACGGTGTGCCAATTACCATAAAAGCTAAAAAAGAAGGTGTTACACCGCAGGATATTGTGGATCGTTATCATGGAATTATCAAAAAATCGTTCGAAGATTTTGGTATTACGTTCGATATTTATTCGCGCACTACCTCGGCTACGCATCGCGAAGTGGCTTCAGGAATTTTTAAAACGATTTACGACAAAGGTGGTTTTGTTGAAAAAACCAACGAACAGTATTTCGACGAAACAGCGCAACAATTCCTTGCCGACCGCTATATTACCGGTAAATGTCCGCATTGCGGCAACGAAAATGCCTATGGCGACCAATGCGAAGCTTGCGGAACGTCACTTAGCCCAACTGATTTGATTAATCCAAAATCGGCTATTAGCGGTGCTGCTCCGGTAATGAAAGAAACCAAACACTGGTATTTGCCGCTCGACCAACACGAAGCATGGTTGCGCCAATGGATACTCGAAGACCACAAAGAGTGGAAACCAAATGTGTACGGACAATGCAAAAGCTGGCTCGATATGGGCTTGCAGCCACGTGCCGTAAGTCGCGACCTCGATTGGGGAATTCCTGTGCCTGTAGAAGGTGCCGAAGGAAAAGTGCTGTATGTGTGGTTCGATGCGCCAATTGGTTATATTTCGAACACAAAAGAATTGCTTCCTGAAACATGGGAAAAATGGTGGAAAGACGATGAAACTCGTTTACTTCATTTTATTGGTAAAGACAATATTGTATTCCACTGCATTGTTTTCCCGGCCATGTTGAAGGCCGAAGGTTCCTATATTTTACCCGACAATGTTCCTGCTAATGAGTTCTTAAATCTCGAAGGCGACAAAATATCCACTTCGCGCAATTGGGCGGTGTGGTTGCATGAGTATTTGGAAGAATTTCCAGGGAAACAAGATGTTTTGCGCTATGTGTTAACCGCTAATGCTCCTGAAACAAAAGATAACGATTTTACCTGGAAAGATTTTCAGGCACGCAATAACAATGAATTGGTGGCAATTTTTGGTAATTTTATAAACCGTGCTTTGGTGCTCACTCAAAAATATTACGATTGCAAAGTGCCTGCTTTGGGCGAACTCACCGACTACGACAAGCAAACACTGCAAGAATTTGTGAACGTGAAAGCAGACGTTGAAAAATTGCTCAACAATTTCCGCTTCCGCGATGCGCAAAAAGAAGCTATGACATTGGCTCGTATTGGCAATAAATACTTAGCTGATACCGAACCATGGAAAGTAGCCAAAACAGATATGGATCGCGTAGCAACAATTATGCACTTGAGTTTGCAGATTGCTGCTAATTTAGCTATTGCTTTCGAGCCATTTTTACCATTTACATCGGCTAAATTACGTGCTATGCTCCATCTTTCAACTTTCGAATGGAAAGAACTTGGGCGCATTGATTTGCTAAAAGCCGGAGACCAACTCGGAACGCCTGAATTGCTTTTCGAGAAAATTGAAGACGAAACCATT
>CAIWIS010000713.1 GCA_903912795.1 uncultured Bacteroidales bacterium | reverse complement strand
TCGCCCTGACTGCCCAAGTCGGCAAGCTCGGTAAAAACCAAATCGAGAATAATGTTATAATCGGGAATGGTAGTTTGTGCTTTTACTTGTTGGAAACCAGCGATATCGGCTTTGCAGGTGTACGTAACTCCGGCCAATGCACTGCGAGTACTTACATACCAACCTTTTTGCGTGTATTTCAATGTATCGAGCTTTCCAAGTGAACTCTCAATTACTACCTGCGCATTGGGAATGTACTGTGGAGTTGAATCGTTGAGATTTGCCGTAAAAGTCATTTGCACTTTTATAATGCTATCAGCTTCCAAAAAAGCATTCAACACAGGCGTTTTCTTAAAATCTGGAAATTCATCCTCCACCATAGTATGGCATGAACACAACAAGAATAGTAGAATTGCAGTAAGCAAAAGGTTTTTCATAAAAATATTGGTTTGCAATTAATAAGGTATTTATCAGAAAAAATTACGTTTGAGTTTTTTATAAGCGTATCATTAACCCACCTCTAAGATGTGAGCTGTTATCGTTGAAAAAATGCCCATAATTGTATTCGGCAAAAATACCCCAATGTTTACTGAACTTGTAACCCAAGCCAAGTCCAATGCTGTATTCGGTGAATAGTGGATTCTTTATTTGTTCATAAATATGTTCCGAATCAATATCCCATTGCCACGACGAAACATTACCAATCTGTGCAATTGTATAGAGTTGAAATCGCATTTTGTTGGCCTGCTTAAATACAAGCGGAAGCAGTTGGTATTTAGCTGAAAGGCCATAAAATGTAGCATTTATTGAACTTGCCGAACCATTACTATAACCGTAAGAACCATTTCCAAGCGAGTCTGGTAAAATTAATTCATTCACTCGTATTTCTGAAGAAGCAATATAAGCCCCGACTGAAAGCGAAGACGTAACAGCAAATCCCAAGTCGAAACGGTATTTCGGGTTAAGTCCTCCGCCCATAGTAATGTCATACACATTGCCTCTAAAGTCTTTGAAATCGTATATGGTAAATTTATTCGATTGCACAGCACCAACACTTAAATCGAATTCAAAACGACTCAAAAACGACTTTTCGGTTTGGCTAAATACATTCAGCGAAGCAAACAAAGCAGCGAGTAAAGTTGCAATTGTTTTTTTCATAATTTGCGTTTTCGTATTTTATAATGAATATCCAACCTTTACCATTAATCCTGAATTGATATTGCCATAATAGATTTGAGTAAATGCTTTTAATCCTAAAAGAAAACGGGGTGAAAGTTTGACAGTATTTTCCAAAATTACGTTTACACCAAAGCTTTTTTCGACAGGAAAATCATAACGTGAATACTCTTTCCCGTTCAATAAGGTATAGCGCTCATATTCAAACGAACTTGTATATTCAAGAAATGAAGCACCAAGTCCGATACGAAAATCCATCGATTTATTGTTCTGGAAAGGCGAATAAAACATATTCAAATTACCTTGAATATAATGTGCTATATCATCAACGCCATAATTGCTGTTTGCTATACCGATAGAAGGACTTATCGCATAATGACTGTTTATACGATAGTTTAACTCGTTTTCGAACGCAGTTGTCAACATATCGCCGGAACCAACAAGCGAAGAGCCCATACCTAGACGGAGATCAATTTTGGAAGCATTTTCTTGCGAAAACAATGAAAGTGAAAGTGTTACTGACAGAATAAAAATAATTTTTCTCATAAATTTGTTGTTTTAAAAATTAATAAATGCTTGTATTGTTTTAAAAATTTGTATCGATTTCGGATTTGAGATATGCTTCGATAGAAGCAGGAAGTTTCATTTTAAAAGATTTAATGTCAATTACCATATCCGCCATATATATAGCTATCAAAACTTAGTGATTCTGGAAGTTCGAATACTTTTGAGCTGCTGGTGTAGCTTCCAAGTATGCCTAAACCGTTTTGAATATTCGAATAAATCTGTACAGGTTCTGAGAAAAAATCTTCACCGCTTTGATTCGCAGCTATCGTTTTCAGATAATGATAATACGACTCCGAAATGCTTTGTAGCACTACAATCAACTCTTGCTTGGTAATTGTATCAGTACCTAAAGTTGTTGGTTTTGATGTGTTTGGCTTTTTAATAAACTTTGTTTTTTGGAAGTAAGCACGCGTTTTTAGTTCGTAGGTATTACCATCGAATAGCTGGTCGTTAAATTCGTTGTATGAGTTATACGAACTTATTTCACCTATAATATCTGTTTTGTTGTTGCCAAAAACTAAATCGTCGGATGAAGAATTAACCGTATTTTCAACAACCTTTCCGTCCGTGTAATACGATTTGGCTTTCAGCACCAATCGGTAATAATTTTTTACGTTTGGTGCATCTTTGAACCGAATACGTAAATCTAAACCTGTCGAATACCTATAACCCGTTGTATCTGCTATAAAAGGACCACCATTATAGCTGCTGTACTGAATGTCAGGATATACACCAAGCGAAACACTCGATGAGTCGATACCAATAATTGCTTGTTTGGGAGCAATGTTGGTAGTGGCAGTAACTTCACCTAATTGTGGCGAGTTGGCTACAAATTTCAGTATATCGTTTTCTTTCGGGAAGTAAGTACCTGTATAATAGCCATTCGTGCCCGGATTCAACTTTTCGACAAAAATGTCATTTACAAATAATTTTATTTCGGCGTTGACAATGGTGTCAAATTTAGTATCATCGTCCAAAAAGAATTTACTGCGCGTAAGTAGTACTTTAACCACCGAATCGGGCGTTACAAAGCTGTTCAAAACTAACATGGGTTTTTGTTGCTCGCCGTTAAATTCAATGTCGTTGGTACACGAAAATGATAAAACACTAAGGGCTATAATTATTAAAATATGGAATGCTTTCATTGAGAATGTTTTTTAAAAAAATTAGAACTTATAACTGTAACTAACAGAAGGAATAAATGGAAAAATAGTGATTTTTTTAAGCGATTTCTGAACTGTTGTAAATCCATTTTGATAGTATATATAATTATAATCGGGATATACAAAAAACGGATTCATTTGATTGTAAGCATTATACACACCAAAGCTCCAGGTGCGTATGCCATGTTTTTTCTGTTTATGAACATTAGCTCCCAAATCTAACCTGTGGTACGAAGGCATCCGATAATTGTTGCGCGCACTTAAATGTGGCAATGAATTGCTTCCGTAAAAAAAGTTCACACTTTCGGGCAATGTTGGTTGGCTATAGTTTTGCAAGGCCAGTGAGCCTGCATTTCCGGTGCTATACACCCATGTGGCAGCAATGTCAAATTTTTCGCTAAATTTATGTGCCACTACCAAACTTATATCGTGTCGGCGGTCGAACTTGGCAGGAAACACTTTCCCAAAATTAATTTCTTGTCCGGGACGGTCGAACAGGCGTTCGGTTTTTGACCATGTGTATCCCACCCAGCCGGTAGTTTTGCCAACTGTTTTTTGTGCCAGAAACTCTACGCCATACGCCCAACCACGCCCTGAGCTTACTTTGTCTTCCCAACCCGATGACGACGATAAAAACGAAGCACCATCTTTGTACTCAATCAGGTTATTCATCGATTTGTAATAACCTTCGATTGATAAATCGAACAGTTTTCCTAATTCGTAAAATACGCCAGCTGAGTATTGATGCGACCGCATAGGCTCAATACGCTTGGTAACCGGCACCCAAAGGTCGGTGGGCAAACTCAGGCTCGAATTGGATAGCAAATGAATGTATTGGCTCATGGAAGCATACGACGCTTTAACCGAAAGTAAATCGGAAAGCAAAGCCCGCACACTCAATCGAGGCTGCAGCGAATGATAAAACTGGTTTTGAACATAAAATGCTGAATAATGCAAACCTGCATTGAGTTTCAAAAATGAGTTTAACGTGATATTATCTTCCACGTAAAGTGATGCTTCGTGTGCTAAAATGTTGGCATCGCCAAAAGTGGTGTCTCTGTTTTGAGTTATACTATCGTTTTGCGATTTTGTTTTAAATACCTGAACGCCGGGCTTAAACCCATGATTGGTGTAGTTGGCACCAAACTTTACTTCGTTAGCCGTGTTCGGCGAGTAATCAAAATCAACTTTTAATCCCATGTCTTCGATACCCGAATTGTAAGCAACCGACATTTTTTCGAATTTATACGATGGCGGATTTTTCACAGTTTCCTCTTCGGTGCTACCAACCAGCATATTAAATCGATAGCGCGAGTAAGTGGCTGTCGTATTCATAAATAGTTTGTTGTTGATAATGCGATTCCAACGCATGGCCGTAATCAAATTTCCCCAGTT
>CAIWIS010000712.1 GCA_903912795.1 uncultured Bacteroidales bacterium | reverse complement strand
TGGCAAGTAAGCAAGTAATCCTATTCCTCGCTTCGTTCAAGCTGGAAGGAAGTTTCCAAACTTCCATATTGAAAATAGAATACGGAAAGTTGGGGCTTCCCTTTTATCGGTTGACGGACAAGTTATAGAAGCGGCACAGGCTAGAGCCATATGCCGAACGTTTGGTGCAAACCCAAGCGAGTGGAGCAAAACGCTTGAAGTAAATCCCGGATTGTGGGCATTGCGTGGCGAAGCAGAGTTGATCGGACTATTGAAAGCGTTTAAGGAAACTATTTAATATTTGAAATGAAACGAATCACACTAATTATCAGTCTCGCATTAGTTATTCAGTTGGGTTTTGCATCAGTACCCAAAACCTACACGAACCCTGTAAATCCTGGTTTTTTCCCAGACCCTTCTACTGTTAGGGTAGGGAATGATTATTATACAGTTAATTCTACATTTGAATATTTTCCGGGAATAATTATTTCTCATTCCAAAGATTTAGTCAACTGGAAACAGATTGACCATGTTTTCAACAAAAGCGAAGACCTGGACTTGAGCTATTTCTTTGACGGAATGGGCATTTGGGCACCGGATATTTCGTATTACAACGGTGAGTTTTATATTTTCTATTGCACCGTTCAATTGAGTCAAGACCGAAGCACCAATGTGCGTGGTAATTACATGACCAAATCGAAAAGTATTCATGGCCCATGGAGTAAACCAGTGCAGATTACTAATTTTGGAAGTGACCCATCGCATTTTGTGGATACCGATGGTGAGCATTATATGTTATTTGCAGCGGGAATTCCAACAGGTAATGGAGCTAAAATAGTAAAACTGAACAAAGAATGCACCAAAATGGTGGAAGAGCCTCGTTGGATAGAAACAGAAGGGAAAAAAGCAGCTCCGGAAGGACCGCATATTCTAAAAAAGGATGGTTATTATTACTTTATCATGGCGGCTTCCAATGGTTTGTTTAAGGGGCATCACATGCTGATAGCCCGGTCAAAATCGGTTTACGGACCGTATGAAAATTCACCTTATAATCCTTATTTGACACAAAAAGACACGAATGCTATCAACTTTCATCAGGGTCATGGAAAAATTTTCAGTACACAGAATGGTGAGTGGTGGACTACGGTAATTTCTCAACGTTGGATTCAAGGGGAGTTAAAAGGAAAACGACGTGGAATAAGCCAACTTGGGCGTGAAACCTCATTGTACAGAATCAGTTGGAGCAAGGAAGGTTGGCCAATTGACAACGAAGGAAAAGGAACGCTGGATACCAATGTGCGTCCAGATTTACCCTGGACTACTCAGTTTAATGCATGCAGCGACGAGTTTAATGCAACTAAATTAGGCATTCAATGGATATGGCGTCGTAATCCTGTAAACAAAGATTTTAGCTTGACCGAAAAGAAATGTTTTCTTCGTATTTACACAGGTGATTTTGATATCGATACTATAGCCGCTCGCAACCTGATAGTGCAGCGCGAACGCTGGTTGAAATTTGAAGCGGTAACTAAGTTGACTTTCAATCCCGAAACCAAAGAGCAAGCCGGACTGACCGGTCACTACGATTCAAAAACATGGGCAAGAATAGGTTTACAACGCGAGGATGCTGGTAAGCTGGAATTGTTGCTTGAAGAATGTCGTTATGACAAAAGGTCGGTGGTAAAAATAACTCCTGATATAAAAAGCACCACTATTTACTTGAAAATGAAGGTAGATAAGCTACAACGCTGGTTCTTTTATAGTTACGATAACAAAACATGGTTGGATGCCGGTGCAATTTCCGATGCAGCATTTTTGAGCGATCAGGGAACACCGAATTGGGGATTTATGGGCATGACAGTAGGAATGTATGCGTTCAATAGGGGAACTGGAAAGCGGATTCCAGCTGATTTCGATTTTGTGAGAATAATTACTAATGAAAAATAAATTGAAAACGTACATCTGTTTGGCGAATAAATATAATGAAAGTCACATGTGTGATGGCGGTAGTTTAGCTAATTTATCTTTGATACGGATATTAATTTTAATGCATAAAAAAAACAATTAAAATGAAAAAAGTAACAATTCTTTTTCTTTCAATTATCTCAGTTACAATGAGTATCTGTGCACAAAACGTTGAAACCAATTCAGGGTCAAAACAAAGCGATCCGAAAATGCAATGGTGGCGCGAAGCCAAGTTCGGCATGTTTATTCACTGGGGTTTGTATGCCGTTCCTTCGGGCAAATGGGGCGATAAAACCACTTATGGTGAGTGGTTGATGAACAGTGCAAAAATTTCGAGAACAGAATATTCTGAGTTGGCCAAACAATTCAATCCTATTCAGTTTAATGCTGAAGAATGGGTAAAAATAGCCAAAGCTGCCGGTCAGAAATACATGGTTATCACTTCGAAACATCACGACGGATTCGCAATGTTCAAATCTTCAGACCCATACAACATCGTTGATGCCACACCTTTTAAACGTGACGTTTTAAAAGAATTGGCCGATGCTTGCCGGAAAAATAATATGAAACTCGGATTTTATTATTCGCAGGCTCAGGATTGGTATCATCCCGGTGGTGCTGTTTCGGGAAATAAAGAATGGGATGAAACTCACAAAGGCGATATGAATAAATATGTGGATAGTATTGTGGTACCTCAGGTAAAAGAAATTATGGAAAACTATGGTGATGTGGCTGTCGTTTGGTGGGATACTCCTATGAATATTACTCCTGAAATGGCTCAAAAAATATCTTCTATGCTCAAAAAATATCCGAATCTGATAACCAACAACCGCTTGGGCGGAGGTGTGGGTGGCGACCTTGAAACGCCCGAACAGTTTATTCCAGCTACAGGTTTTCCTGGACGTAATTGGGAAGTATGTATGACTATGAATGGGCATTGGGGCTATAATGCTTACGACGATAGATGGAAAAGTACAACTGATTTATTGCAAAAACTCATTGATATTGTTAGCAAAGGCGGTAATTTTCTGCTGAATGTAGGTCCGAATCAATACGGAATAATTCCTGAAGTGTGTCAGCAAAATTTGAAAGAAATTGGAGATTGGTTGAAAATTAATGGCGACGCAATCTACGGAACACAAGCGTCACCATTTCCGTACCTATCGTGGGGTCGCGCCACCCGCAACGGACAAACTATCTATCTTAATTTGTTCGATTGGCCAAAAGATGGCAAATTGATTGTGCCTCTCGGTAATAAAATAGTAAAAGCTTATCTATTGGCTGATGCAAAAACGTCTCTGAAAATAAAATCAGGTAAAGGCAATTCAATCATTCAGGTTCCAAATTATGCTCCTGATAAAGTTGCCTCAGTAGTCGCCATTCAGATTGTAGGAGAACCGATTGTTCAGCCTATTCCTTCTGCAGGGAAAAATGTAGTTGCAAGTTCTTCTGAAGATGATGCTAAATTGGTAAAACTAACTGATGGTAGTCCAAATTCAGGATGGAAAGCAGCTAAAGGAGAGAAAGCAGCCACACTTGAAATTGATTTGGGCGCTCCAACCAGTATTCAATGTCTATCGTTAGTAGAGCCGTGGCATCCGTGGAGTGGTATAACTCAAAAACACGAACTTCAGTATTTGAATGGAACGGAATGGAAAACTATTTTCAAAGGACAAACAGATGGAATAGGGCTGACTAAATCTTTTACTCCTATAGCGGCTCAGAAATTTCGGATTATTTTAGAAAATGTGAAAGAAGCTCCGGCAGTAAACGAAATTATTTTATTCAGAGCTGAATAATAATATAAATCATAAAAAAATGAAAATGGAAATCCCGTGGATAAGATCTACTAAAGTGTTGTTTGTGTGCTTCATATCATTAGTATTTTTGGAACAAAGTTACGCTCAACAGATTCAAAAGTCAGAACATAAACTAAAGCTGGATTCGCAACAACCAATCGACTACAATTTCGGGGCAATGCTTCAACCAGTTCCCCTCGAAAACCGCTTTATTGATGAGAATTACGCTATTTGGTGCGGTTCGGTTATTAAGGATAAGAATGGTAAATTCTATATGTTTTACTCCCGTTGGCCACGTGCCGATGGACATAAATCGTGGATATATAGTTCCGAAATTGCGCTTGCCAAAGCTGATAAACCCGAAGGGCCGTACAAACATGTAAAGGTGGTTTTGCCTGCCCGTGGAGCACAGTATTGGGATGGCGCAGTAACACATAATCCCTATATCACTTTTTACAAAGGGAAGTATTATTTGTATTACATGGGAACCACAGGTACTGGCGAAAGAAATCTTACCAACTGGTGGGTACAACGCAACCATCAACGAATAGGTGTGGCAGTAGCAACCAATATTGAAGGCGACTGGAAACGTTTTGACAAACCTGTTTTGTCTAACAACGATAACGACAGCACTGCTTACGATGCCATGTTGGTGAGTAATCCCGCCATTACTTTTGACGATAAAGGCGGTGTGCTAATGGTGTATAAACAGGTGTGCAAAAATGGCACTCTTAGTGGTGGTCGGGTTCGGTTTGGGGTGGCCACAGCTAAATCACCACTTGGTCCATTCACTAAATCTCCAAACTCAATATTTGAATCAAAAGATAGTAAAACGTCTCACATGGAGGCTGAAGATCCATTTATATGGTTTCAGAAAGGTTTTTATTACGCCATTGTACGCGATGTGGTTGGAAAATTTACCGGCGACACTGGAGCGTTAGCGTTGATGGTTTCAAAAAACGGAATTGATTGGCAGCCTGCAAAACACCCACTTGTTATTGGTAGCTCGTTTGCGTGGGCAGATGGTATGCAAAGTGGCATTGCTATTGAGCGTCCGTGGGTATATTTTGAAAACGGCGTACCCAAATTTTTGTACGGTGCCATAGGAGTGGATAAAAAACGCTCGCATACCTATAATGTGGCTATACCATTGAAGTAATTGGTACTTAAATGTTGCATTTTGACTCAATATTGATAATTTTATGAGTTCAAATAGTAATTATTTCATTAAAATAATTATCTCCTTATAATACAATAATATGAAGTTCAAAATATTATTTACATTCTTTTTCTTGTTATTGGTTTTATCCACTTTTGGAAAATCAACTCCACCTAAGGAGAGTCTTTGGTACACTCAACCCGCCAAACAATGGTTTCAAGCTTTGCCCATTGGCAATGGTACGTTGGGTGGAATGATATTTGGCGGAGTGGAAAAAGAGCAAATTCAGTTCAACGAATCGAGTCTGATTACAGGCACTACTTCCATAAACGGGAATGAAGAACCCACCGTGGGTTATTATCAACCTTTTGGCGATATTTTCATAGATTTTGGAAATCTGAGAGCCGATAATTATCGTCGGGAATTGAATTTAAACAATGCAATTCATACAGTTAGTTTTACATCTGGTGGTGTTAATTACCGCAGGGAGTATTTTTCAAGTTATCCTGACAAAGTATTGGTAGCCAGTTTCTCGGCCAGCAAAAAAGCCAGAATCTCTTTTACGTTAAAACTAAAAGATGCACACAATGGCAAAATTGAAGTGTCGGGAAATACAATTACAGCCTCTGGTACGCTACCCGAAAATGGTATGCAATACGAATCACAGGTGGTGGTAATAAATAACGGTGGAATAATGACGATAGGAAATTCTTCAATTTCAGTATCCAATGCCAACGATGTAAAAATTTTATTGGTAGCAGGAACCGATTTTTCAAAAGATTTTTCAAAAGATTTTAAAGGTGAACACCCACATGCTCAGTTAGAAAAAACACTGGCGTTGGCGGCTGCTAAATCCTATTCCAAACTACGTAAAGCACATATTGCCGACTATCAAAACTTGTACAGTCGTGTGCAATTAAATTTGGGTGCCGAATCCAACAAACCAACACTCGACCGCTTAAATGCTGTAAAAGATGGTGCGATAGATCCTGCATTAGAAGCTTTGCTTTTTCAATACGGACGATATTTGCTAATTAGTTCTTCGCGTGCAGGTGGTTTACCTGCCAACCTGCAGGGAATCTGGAACAACGAGTACAAACCGGCATGGTACTCGCAATACACCACCAATATTAATGTGGAAATGAATTATTGGCCAGCCGAGCCAACTGGTTTATCTGAGTGTACAGCCCCTTATTTCGATTGGGTGGAAAACCTGGCGCGTGTAAACAAAAAAACTACCGACCCAAAACTGCAAACCAAACGTGGTTGGATAGCTTATAGTACCAACAATATTATGGGTGGTCCTTCTACATGGGGAATTCATCGCCCCGGAAGTGCTTGGATGAGTCAGCATTTTTGGGAACACTATGCATTTACGGGCGACAAAGATTTTTTGAAAAATCGTGCTTATCCTATGCTCAAAGATGTGAGTGGTTATTGGGAAGATTATTTGGTGGAAAGTAAGGCTGGAAAACTGATAACACCCGATGGTTGGTCGCCAGAGCATGGTCCGGGGCTGGTGGAAGGCGATAGAACTCCTTATCCGGGCGTGTCGTACGACCAGCAAATTGTGTACGATTTGTTTACAAATGTGGTTGATGCTGCTACAGCACTAAATTCGGACATAGACTATAAAAATAGAATTGACACTATGCGAAACCGTTTGCTTGGCCCACAAATTGGCAAATGGGGACAGTTGCAGGAATGGATGGAAGATTGGGACAGTCCGAACGACAAACACCGACACAATTCACACATGTTTGGCTTGCATCCCGGCCGTCAGATAAGCCCCGTTACTACACCCGAATGGGCAAATGCAGCACTAGTTTCACTTAATGCCCGTGGCGATGTGAGTACCGGTTGGAGTACAGCCTGGAAAATCAACCTTTTTGCCCGTTTAGGGCTTGGTAACCGGTCGTACAATATGATTAATATGCTTTTCAAAAAATGCATACTCGAAAACATGTTCGACACCCACCCACCGTTCCAAATTGACGGTAACTTTGGTTATACTGCGGGTGTGGCCGAAATGTTACTCCAAAGTCATTTGAAAACCGAAAAAGGCTATTTGCTACAACTGCTCCCCGCTTTGCCTAATGCCTGGCCAACAGGCGAAGTAAAAGGACTGCGTGCCAGAGGTGGTTTTGTTGTGGATATGAATTGGAGAAATGGAAAGCTCAAGATTTTTAAAATTAAGTCCTTACAAGGAAATTATCTGAAAATTGTCTATCAAGGAAAAATGATAGAAAAACAAACCAATCAAGGAAAAACTTATTTATTTAACCTCTAATTAGATGCCCATTTTCTTATCAAAAAAAACTATGAGTCTGTCGAAAGCAAAACGGCAGTTTTTTTTATTTTTCGTAAACGTTTACAATGAATTTTCTTCGATTGTAAACGATTACAATGTTAAATAAACGAATTGCCAGCATAAAATTTTTATTTATAAGTATATCTTCGTACAATAATAAAATACTTAATTTTCTATTATCCAAAATCAGAATTATTAATCTCTAAATAAAATAATGTCATGAAAAAAAATCTTCTCTTTTTAAAAATGATGGCAGTGGCTGTGCTACTGCTTATGGGAGTTAGTGCCAAAGCGGCTTCAACAATTACTGTTGGAGCATCAGGTGCAAGTTATACAACTATTGCAGCGGCATACGCTGCCATTACAGATGCTACAGGTGGCTATGTGATTGAGTTGCAAAGCGATTACAATACTGCCGGTGAAACGTATCCCATTACATTGGGTTCTAAAACCAATGCTAACAGTGCAGGGAATGGCATCACCATTCAACCCAAAGCTGGAAATGCTACTACATTTACATTTACTGCCTCAGCTTCGCAGATATTTAATTTAAGTGGCGCTACTTATGTAACTATCGACGGGCTAGATGCCACTAAGTTTGTGTTAAACAACACAAATATTGCAGCGTCTCAGTGTTTGCGTATAACCAATGATGCAAGTAACAATACCATTAAGAATATTACGACGCAAAGTGTTTGTACTGCTGCTGCTACTGGTGCTATTGCGATTATGGCTGGACCCACAAACGTCACCGGTGAAGATGGAAATACCATTTCAAACTGTATTATTAAGGATGGTGCAACAAAATATACTTGTGGCATATATGTAAGCGATGCACTTGCAACAAATACAACGATTCAGAATAATAACATTCAGAATATGGTAACTTTCGCCGGAGTAGATGGGAATGGAATTTATATTGCCAGTGCTGATAACACAGATGGTACCACTACTGTTTCGTCGAATAATATTTACTGGCCTGTTAAAATGGCTTTAGCTTCTAGTAGAACTCAATATGGTATTAATTGCGCAGTAGGTCGTACTCAAATAGAATCAAACATTATCGGATATACTTCAAACACCCAGTCAGGTACTGCCGATTTTACTGGAAACTCAGGCAGTGTTTTCGCAGGAATCGGCATTTCTACCAGTTTAGCATTTACCTGTCAAAACAATAAAATTGCAAATATAATTGTAAAACAAGGCTATAATACTGCCACAGCTTCTTCCGGTATTTACCTATCTTCAGCAGGTGCTGGTACTTTTAATTCCAATATTATCGATGGAATAACTATTACACCAAATGGAACCAATACAAATGAGTTTCGTGGCATTAACAATACCAGCACAAATGGAACTGCAAAAAATTTCAATGGCAATATTATTCGAAATTGTACAAATGGTGCTTCTGCATCTGCAGCAACTGTAAATATAATTAGCGGAATTTTTCAAGGAACTGCAGCTGTGGCCTCCACCTATTCTAATAATCAGATTTATGGTTTGAGTGCAGGGAATGCTTCTTCTACTGCTGCCAATAGCGTTAATGGTATTAAAATATCTGTCAATACCGGTAACGGCATTTTGATTGAGCGAAATCTGATTTATAATCTGACAACTGTAAGCACCACCGCCACTACTACCGGTGTTGTTACTGGCATTCAAACCGTTGGTGGTAATACAGGAACAACCATCCAAAATAATATGATTGATTTGGGTAATAGCTTTACACTCAATAATACCATTTATGGAATTTATCAGGGTGCTGCTACAGCAGTTGGCAATCCATTCAAGTATTATCATAACAGCGTATATATTGGTGGAACTGCACAGGCTTCGGCTACCATGCCAACGTATGCATTTTACAGAACAGGTGCTATCGTTCCTACAACCAATGATGTAAGAAATAACATTCTGGCCAATCAACGCACCAATACCAGTGGTGCAGCGAAACATTATGCAATTGCAGTGGCTGCAGCAACAGATCTCTCGGCATGTGACTACAATCTTTATTGGGCCAATATTGTTGGTTTAATAAACACAACCGATAAAACAGCTTT
>CAIWIS010000711.1 GCA_903912795.1 uncultured Bacteroidales bacterium | reverse complement strand
CAGTGACCGTCCACGCGAAGCAACGGTGAAAGCTGCCGGACTTATCCGTGCCGGTATTAACCGTGTAGCGTATTCCGAGTCGTTGGAAAACATTGAACTGACCGTTAAAAAATCAGCTTTGGTAATCGGAGCAGGTGTTTCGGGCATGAAAGCAGCTATCGACTTAGCTCGTTCGGGCAACGAAGTATTCCTGATTGAAAAAGACTTTTTCGTAGGTGGTCGCATTGCTCAGAAACAAACGCTTTTCCCAACCAATCAGAATGGAAAAGAAGTGGTTACGGCTCTTTACAACGAAATGAAGAAGTTTCCGAACATTACCATTTTTACCGGAGCAACGGTAGAAAAAGTATCGGGAAGTTTGGGAAATTTTACAGTGGATATCAAAGTAAAACCACGCTATATCAATCCAAATGCCGATAAAAAAGCAGTGAAACGTGCCATGGAAGAATGTCCGGTGAGCGTTCACGACGATTTTAATCTGGGTTTGGTGGAACGCAAAGCCATTTATAAAAATTACCCTGAAGCATTGCCCGATGTGCCCGTTGTAGTGGCAGAAGCATTGAAAGATGCGGAAGATTTTACCGGAAAATTTGCGTCAACGCTTAATTTGAAAGAAGAAGAACAGACACTTTCGTTGATTGCAGGTTCGGTGTTGGTAACTACAGGTTACGACAATTATCAACCCAAAGAAGGTGAGTATGGCTACAAAACCATTTCGAATGTAGTGACTTTGCCCGAATTGAACCGGTTGATGGAAATGAATCCGGATAAGCTGGTTTACAACGGCAAAAAAATCAAAAGTCTGGCATTTATTTATTGCGTTGGAAGTCGTCAGACCAAAGGCGATAACAAATACTGCTCGCGTCAATGCTGTACTTCTACTATTCACACATCCTTGCAACTAAAAGAAAAATACAAAGATATCCAAACTTACCATTTGTACCGCGATATTCGCACCTATGGTAAGCAGGAATTGATGTATGCCGAATCATCGAAACAAGGCGATTTGTATTTCAAATTCGAAGAAAAGGAAATGCCGGTGGTTTCGACCTCTCCCGGCCTCTCCAAAGGAGAGGTGAAAGACCGAGTTTTGATTAAAGTAAAAGACTATTTGACAGCCAAAAAAGAAATGGAAATTGAAGCTGATTTGGTAGTGTTGGTTACAGGCATGGTGGCTCGCGAGGATGCAACAACAATCTCGGAACTGTTCAAAATTCCAATTGGTCGCGATAAATTCTTCAACGAAATTCACCCCAAACTAAAACCAGTTGAAACAGTAATAAAAGGTGTGTATATTGGCGGAACCTGTCAGGGACCAAAGAATGTAAGTGAATCAGTACAGTCTTCGTTGGCAGGTGCATCAAAAATTACGGCTTTGCTCAAAAGCGGCACTGTTTCGGTTGACCCGATTATTGCCCGAATAAATGCTGATGCTTGTACCTGGTGCGGAAAATGCTCCGATGTATGCGATTATACGGCTATTAAAGAAATTCTTTTTGGCGAAAAACACGTAGCAACAGTTAATAAAGCAGTTTGTACTGGTTGTGGAATTTGCGCTCCTGTTTGTCCTGAAAATGCCATTGAAGTGGCTCAATACACCGACAATGAAATAGAATCGATGATTGATGGATTTAT
>CAIWIS010000710.1 GCA_903912795.1 uncultured Bacteroidales bacterium | reverse complement strand
TTTTAAACGGCGCACTTCACTACTATCTGTAGTTTTGGTGTATAATGATTTGTTCGAATTATTGGTTTTCGAAACTGTATCAAGGGTAATAGTTGAAATTTGCGATGGTAAAATGTATATTAAAGTGTCCTTAACAGTTGATTTTAAGTTTTTAAAATACAATTCACGTTCGTTGATTACGGGAATTACCAACGCCACTTTTTTAGGGTTTTTGTCAATATTACTGTCCGTTTTGCTACCAAACGAGGATTGAGTTTTTATTTTCTCAGGTATTTTTTGTAATAAAATATATTTTCCCTGTAAAGTAAACTGTATGTCCACCGGTAAAACTTTACGCAATGCTTTGGCTAAACTTATGTTGTTAATATCATTAATTTTCAATGGCTTAGAATCCGAAATAAGAATTGGGTTGTACGAAAAAGTGCAGCCCGTTTGGTCGCTAAACGATTTGAGAATAAGTTTGAGCGTAGTATTACTTTGCGGAAATGAGACGTTTTTATCCAAACACGAATTGAGTGCTGCAAAACTTGTTGTAGCACTCAATAGCAACAAAATAACAATTTTAAACCGTAAAGCCATATTTTTAAAACCAATGGATACGTACTACAAAAAAATCAATTTAGCTCTTTTAAAACGGTTCTATTTCCTTGTTTAGTAACTTGTAATCCAAGTGTTTGGCTCATAATGCGTACTACAGTATCGAGGTTTTCATTGGTAAACGAAACCGTAATTTGCTTCTCGCTTGAACCATTGCCATCGAACTGCAAATTTACATTATAAGCATTACTAATAATGTCGATTGCTTGTTTGATTGTAACGCCGTCCAAATTCAATACGATAGATTCAACACCATTTTGAACTGTTGAATTTGCCAAATGCCGAAACTTTTTGGTTTGTTTATCGTACAAGGCGGTTTCGTGTGCACGAATAGTAACTCCTTCATTAGCGGCTGTATAAAACTTAACTAAACCTTCAGTCACTTTT
This sequence comes from uncultured Bacteroidales bacterium, assembly GCA_903912795.1. GTDB lineage: Bacteria > Bacteroidota > Bacteroidia > Bacteroidales > Paludibacteraceae > Paludibacter. Next base: position 2,403 of record CAIWIS010000710.1, on the reverse strand, counting down.
ACTTGAATATAATCAGCACCAGGATATGCTGTAACTTGAAAAACCGTTCCAATATCTTCGATAAATGTTTCGCCGGCAGTAATGCGCAACTTGCCATTCCCTTTGCTACCCACATCAAATCGGGCCTCACCTAGCAGCGCAAGTTCTTTGTTTTCTGCCGCATAATTGGCTTTGTATGTTATGGTGCTATTGGCTGATAGCGTTATCTTCGATTCGTCGGCGAGTTTGGTTTCTACGGATTTGGTAGTGCTGGTCAAAATTACTTCTCTATCGGAATTTGCACGGAAAACAAAATTGCTAATGGTTATAAATAATGCAATAGTTGCAGCTGCAAAATACCATTTTTGCTTGGTAGTAAACACATTGATTGAAATGTGTTTACTAGCTTCGGTTGACTGCTGCATGTAATTTTCGAAATTTGTTTTGGCTACAGCCGCATCGAAATTCTGTTTCGAATCCAGGTCAGAGCCAACTAATTCGTATAACTTAGTTAAACGCAGAAACTCTTGCTCGTTTTCGGGGCTAGCTGCAATCCAATTATCGAGTTGAGCTTGCTCCTGTTCAGTGGCATTTCCACCAAAATATTTTGCCAATAAATTATCTGCTTCCATATTGTGCTGAGTATGTAAATCTGTTTTCATAATCGAGGTTTAATTTAAATGTAAAATTAAAAATAGGAGAACCAAAAAATCGTTGAGTGCCACACGCAATAGCCGCAAAGCTTTCGATATATGATTTTCGACGGTATTTACTGATATGGCAAGGCTTTGTGCAATTTCGGAATATGATTTTTGTTCCATTCGGCTCATTTCAAACACTTTGCGACATTGCGGCGCTAAATCGGCTAATGCCTTATCAATAGCTTGTTGTAAGTCCGAAGCCGCTACTTGCTCATTTACATCATCCGTATTTTCGCCAGCAAAACCAATAATTTCGCGGTTTATTTCGCCACGGTTTGTTTGTTGATGTACAAAATTCAAACTTTCGTTGTGTACAATACGATACAAATAAGATTTAATTGAAGTGCGAATTTCTAAATCAGCATGTTGATCCCAAAGTTTGCAAAACACCTTTTGCACTATATCCTGAGCATCGTCAGTATCTTTCAAAATTGAGAAAGCATACCTACACAGCGCATCGTAATAATTATCGAACAAGCTGGCAAATGTAGTGTGATTGCCTTCCCTCAAAGCTATAATTGTTTCGTCCATACCTTCTCCAAGTCCATATTGTATATTGCAAAGATATAAATTCTTGTCGGTTTTCCAATTTGCAATACCATGTTTACATTAATGACAACTAAAAATGGTATTACCACTACTAGTTTCAAAAAAAAATGACATTTTACAAAAAAACAATGAACAAAACCAACTCACTTGTTGTTTGAGGTTAAAAATGCAACTAATTATATTCAATAAATAATCAAATTTTAAAAAACAAAGAACTATGCCAAAAGTAAATAGTTATCAGGACATTAGTCAAATTGACAGAGAATCAAAAAAAGATTTTATCGACCGTCACTCACCATTTATTCACGTAGCTGACTCAGCAAAAGCAGGTGAAGTATTGGCCGTAAATGTAAAAATGGGTAATGAATATGTTCACCCAGATGAATTGGATCATTACATTCAATCAATCAAATTGTTTAACGGCGAAAGTTTGTTGGCCGAAGCTAGTTTCCTTCCAGGTACTCTAGGTAACAAAGCAGGACATGCCGAAGTTGTTTTCAACATCGTTCCACTTAAAGATTTGAGTTTAGTAGCCATTTCGTATTGTACCAAACATGGTTTGTGGCAAAGCGATCCTCAGGTTGTAAAAGTAAGCGAATAATCTGCAGATATTTTTATAGTATTAAAAAAACTCGTTCCATTTTTTGGAGCGAGTTTTTTTTTTCTTGTGCAACTATGCAATTACCGTGGCTGTACCCAGATACTGGCTGCTCGAAACATTGAACTGGTCGTTTGCCGACTGAAAGAAAATGTAAAACAGCAACTTATCGCCTACAGCACTGTTCGGAATTGGTAAACACTATAGTTATTCTCTGGCAGGAACGGACTGAGCGAACCAACCATAATACTATCGAACAAGGGGAAACGTAAATCAAAATCAATCATAGTTGTTGTGTTTTAGGATTCAATAAGCTTACTGTCAGCTGTGTATTGAACTTGTACAACAAAATTAGTGATTTATCTTTTAACATAAAAGCCTTGTTGATAGAAATCTTTCAACAAGGCTTTTGATTTTTGTGTTTTTTAACAATATAGGACATTATCCGCTTTTAACCTGATTTTTTTACAAAGTCATTTATTCAAACAATACGAAAGATTGCATTGAATTAATTAATAAATAAAGCTGTTTTTGCATTGAATTATTTCAATTAAATGACTATCTTTGCATTGAATA
>CAIWIS010000709.1 GCA_903912795.1 uncultured Bacteroidales bacterium | reverse complement strand
CCGATCTCCCTCCTGGGTCACAAAAACAAGAAAAAGCGTTTGAACACTAGTTCAAACGCTTTTTCTTATTAATCGTATTCCAAAACTCTATTCTTCGTCTCTAAACTCCAAAATATCAGCTGGTTGGCAATTTAATACTTTGCATATTGCATCTAATGTACTAAAGCGGATTGCTTTGGCTTTGCCGGTTTTAAGGATGGATAAATTTGCTGGAGTAATATCAACGCGTTCGGATAGTTCGTTGAGCGAAATCTTCCTACGCGCCATCATTACATCTAAATTTACTATTATTGCCATTTTTGTGTTTCTTAAATTGTAAAATCTTGTTCTTCTTTCATCTCAACAGCAATTCGCATTACTTCGGTCATAATCAGTATTACTATACCCATTATAATGGCATTGAAATCAATTATTTTCGAATACGTAAACCTATAATGAGTAAGATCAACCAAATATTCAGCGCTTATAATATTGATTAGTTGAATAACTGAACCAATTAATCCAATTCCTAAAATTATTGTACCAATACGGTTTATACGAGCCAGATTAATACGCTCAAAAACTTCGGAATGTTGTAACGAGCGAAGGACTTTTACCACCAGAAATGGAATCCAAATTCCTAAAATCAAGACAATAATAGTTAATGCCATATAAAGTGAATTTAATGCCAACCACCAAATAGGCTTTTGCTGTATATCGCTAAAAATAAGCGATATATTATTTGATTGTACTAATACTTCTTGACCGTTTTTGGTGTTTAACTCGTTTGGTAGCATGATGTCCGGATTTTTGGGTTCTACGTCCATCATAATGAATTCTTGTGTTTTGTTTTGAGTATTATCTTCGTATTTAGCTATGGTTAGCCCATAATTAATGCCATCGATAAATGGTAAAACAGCACCTTGGTATAAACTACCAAAGAAAACGATTAATAAAACAATGCATAAAGATTTTAAACGTTGCATACTATCTTATTTATTTAATTGTAAGTTCATTGATTAGGCGATTTGCGCCTCCCACTTTGTCCATTATAAACAATACGTAGCGTATGTCTACATTAATAGTGCGTTGTAAATCGGGTTCAAAAATAATATCACCACTCATTGCTTCCCAGTTTCCGTCAAAAGCAAGTCCAATAAGTTCGCCTTTTGCATTGAATATTGGGCTTCCTGAGTTGCCTCCTGTTATATCGTTATTGCTCAAAAATGCAACATGCATTTTACCAGTTTTCGAATCGATATAGGCTCCGTAATTACTCTCAGTAATGGTGTTTTTTAACTTTGCAGGAACATCAAATTCATAATCATTTGGAATTTCTTTTTCCAAAATGCCTTGTGTAGTAGTGTAATAATTATAATCAATGGCATCGGCTGGTTTATAACTGCCAATTTTTCCATAAGTCAATCGCATAGTCGAATTAGCATCGGGGTAGCGAGCTGCTCCTTTTTCTGTATCCATTTCCTTTAGACCAGCTTCATAGTTGCGCTCAGCATCCTTAATCAATTCTAAAGCCTGCTCATAGTCTCCTTTTTGTAAGCTTCCATAAAGTAATGATGTTTCGCGATAATATAAAACTGCTGGATCATTTAATAAGTTTATTGTGTTCTTATTCAGTGCTTTCTTAAATTTATCGAATGTTGTGAAAACTGATTTTGAATAAATATATTCAGCAAATTTTTGCGAACTGCTTTTAAATTTTTTATTTATTAAATTGTAAAAAGCAGGTAGGTATTCTGCCTCTACAGCTTTTTTATATTCGTTTATCATTACTTCAAATGTGGCTTGATCTACTTCGGCATAATAATCTTTGTATAATTCGGCCGCTTCTTTCAGAACAGAGTCTTTGTTGAATTTGCCTTCGGTAAGCTTCACTATTGTAGAAGCTATTCGTGGCATTTCTGTCCCACTCAAAAGCGATTCGCGCATAAAGTTAAGTGCATGACTGTATTTGCTTATTTTCCCATACCCGTTTTGTAAATTTGTTAATGCTGAGCCGTATTTGGTTTTTCTGTTTTCCGACGCATTTACCCATTCTGTAAATTCTTTTTGTTCTGATTTTTTTCGTTCAATAATTCCAAGTTTTTGTATGGCTTTGTTCATGCCAATGCTGTTTTTCCAATAGTTGGAACTGCGTGCATATTTACTAGCATAAGCAATATTGATTGCTTCGTTCGTTTTCATAAACGATTTCCAAACTGTTTGCTTTGCTCCTCTGATATCGATTCGGGCTTGGTTGCCGTTTTTCATGCGGTTTTCTATTCCCCATGACGATAGGTAGCGTGTTGTAGTTCCCGGATTTCCCATTATCATGCTGTAATCGCCAGCAGTATATCCTTGGTTCGATATGGTTGCAAATCGTTTGGGTGAATAAGGCACATTGTCTTTGGAGTAAGTGGCAGGTTTTCCATTAACGTCACTATAAACCCTAAATACGGAGAAGTCGCCTGTGTGTCGTGGCCACATCCAATTATCGGTATCACCACCAAATTTTCCTATTGACGAAGGTGGCGCATACGCAAATCGTACATCTGTAAATTCCTCGTAAACAAAAACATAAAATTCATTGTCGGAATAAAACGATTTGGTGCTTATCTTGTAATGCGTATCTTTCGAAAACTCTTTTTTGATGGCTGTTAAAATGGAATCTTGTTTGGCAACTCGTTTGCTACCAATAAGTTCTTCGGGCAGCTGCGAAATAACTCGTTCGGTAATGTCGGTAATGCTTACCAAAAATTTCACCGTAAGGTCTGGTGTGGGTATTTCATCTTCCAGCTTTTCGGCAGTAAATCCATATTTTAAATAATTATGATCCACTGTGCTGTGTTGTTGGATTGCTCCATAACCACAATGGTGATTGGTGAAAACTAATCCTTGACTCGATACCACGACGCCTGTACAACCATTTCCAAAAACAATAACCGCATCTTTGAGACTTATATTTTTTTCGCTGTAAATTTGGTCGGCAGTAAGCGTACAGCCCAGTCCATTCATTTTTTGGATATTGAGTTTTTCAATTAAAGGCAGCATCCACATACCTTCGTCGGCCTTTACGGCAAAACTGCTTATTACTACCAATAATACTACTGCTAATTTCTTCATTGTAATTATATTTACGATTTCTTTTCTTGTTTTTAAAATAATAAATATCGAATTTCGATATACAAAATTAGTCATTAGTTTATAAATATGAAAATTTTATTCAAATTATTTATTTGTATCACGCTAATATTTCAATTTTAAATTTTCGAATGTCTTCTTTTTTTTATATATTTGCAGTTTATATCAAATTGGGAAAAAACTGTATATGCTATTTTCAGAAGTAATTGGACAACAAGAAATTAAAGATCGATTTGTGTGCTCGGTAAAGGATCAGCGGATTCCGCATGCTCAATTATTACGTGGACCCGAAGGAATTGGAAAATTAGCATTGGCCATAGCTTATGCTCAATTTATTTGTTGCGAAAATAAGAAGGAAAACGATTCGTGTGGTATTTGCCCTTCGTGTGTTAAGTACAAAAAGTTAGCACATCCCGATTTGCATTTTGTGTTTCCAATTATTAAACCTACAGGGAAATTAAGTACCGTTTGCGACGATTTTATTGGTGAATTTAGAGAGACAATTCTGAGGAATCCATACTTTAGTGTAAACGATTGGTATGCTGTTATTAGTGGCGATGCAAAACAGGGGATGATTTATTCGAATGAAAGTCAGGAGATTATTCGTAAATTAAGTCTCAAAACTTATGAGTCGGAATATAAAATAATGATTATTTGGTTGCCCGAAAAAATGAATGTGGAATGTGCCAATAAATTATTGAAAATATTGGAGGAACCACCTGAAAAGACTGTTTTTCTATTGGTTTCGAACGCTCCCGACGAAATTTTAACAACCATTTTATCGCGCACACAACATGTGGCTATACCTAAGCTTACTGATAGCGATTTGGTTAAGGCTTTGTTGAAAAATAGAGATATTGAAATTACACAACACGATGCTCTTAATTTGGCTCGAATTGCAAATGGCAGTTATTTGAGTGCCATGTCAATTTTGAGTGAGGACGACGAGAATAAAGTCAACTTTGAACGTTTTGTGTTAATTATGCGTTTAGCATGGCAGGTTGGAAACAGGAAAGATCATGCTTCGCTTAAGACCTTACGAAAATGGGCCGACGATATGGCAGCACCTGCTATTGGTAGGGAAAGACAGAAGAAATTTCTTGTTTACGCGCAACACATGACGCGCGAAAACTTTATTTTAAACCTAAAACAAACCGATTTAAACTACTTTGTAAGCTACGAATCAGATTTTTCGCAAAAATTTTCGCCGTTCATTAATGAGCGCAATGTGGAAGATATAATGAAAGAATTTGAATTGGCTGAACGACATATTGAACGAAATGTAAATGCCAAAATGGTATTTTTCGATTTGGTTCTAAAAATTATAATGCTGTTGAAAAGATAGTTTTTAAATGTGGACAAAGAGTCTAAGCGACCGCTCGGCTTTGCTGCTACCGCTACACGGCATCTTCGATTGGCGTACTTGCCTGCGGCAGGCAGGGCCAAGAATGTGCCAATGTAATTTCTAACTTTTTTCTCATTTTCTAATTTCTGATTTCTAATTTCTAATTTCTAACTTTAAAAAAAAATGGATATTACTCTAAATAGTGGCGGTTGCTGCATGACTAAAGGTGGTTGTCAGTGCCATTCGAATAAAAAGCTGGGTGTTTTCGATTGGTTAATCGATTTGCCCGAAACATTAAACGAAACTGATTTTGTTGAAGTTCAGTTTAAAAACACACGAAAAGGTTATTTTTTGAATAGCACCAAAATTCCGCTCGAAAAAGGTGATATAGTGGCTGTTGAGTCATCGCCAGGGCACGATATTGGTGAAGTGACGCTTCAAGGCCGATTGGTTTTATTGCAAATGACCAAAAATAATATTCACCCAGATCGTTTCGAAATTCGACGCGTGTACCGCAAAGCGCGTGAGGTGGATATCGAAAAATACAACGAATCGAAAGCACGCGAGCAGCAAACTATGATAAAAGCTCGCCAAATAGCGGATAGTCTCAAACTTAATATGAAGATTGGCGATGTTGAATTTCAGGGTGATGGAAATAAAGCCATTTTTTACTATATAGCCGATGAGCGTGTCGATTTTCGTCAGTTGATAAAAGTTTTTGCCGAAACTTTTCGCATCCGTATCGAAATGAAGCAGATTGGTGCTCGTCAGGAAGCGGGTAGGATAGGGGGAATTGGACCTTGTGGGCGTGAACTTTGCTGCTCTGGATGGATGACTAATTTCAATTCGGTATCAACTACGGCAGCACGTGTTCAGGATATTTCACTCAATCCTCAAAAACTAGCTGGTCAGTGTGGAAAATTGAAATGTTGCATGAACTTTGAACTCGATACATATCAAGATGCTCAAAAGGACTTTCCATCCAAAGATATTTCGCTCGAAACCGTTGACAATACCTATTATCATTTCAAAACAGATGTTTTCAAAGGTATTTTATCCTATTCCACTTCAAAAGAATTTGGAGCTAATATTGTTTCAATAGATGTAAATAGAGCTAAAGAGGTAATTGCTCTGAATAAGCAAGGTAAAAGACCTGATTCGCTGGAGCTTAAAGTGACTACTGCAAAAGCTCTTGTTGTTGATTATAATAATGTGGTAGGACAGGATAGTTTAACAAGGTTTGATAGTTCTAAAAAGGCGCCTGCAAAAAATAATAAAAATCAAGGTAATAGGAAAGAAGGTATAGCAAGACCGGTGCAAAACACAAGCAGCAATCCACCAAAACTTATTAAACGCAATGATCAGAATAATCAACCTAAATAGTAAACTGTTTTTCTTGTTTATTATCATATCGCTGGTGTCGTGTGTGAACAATGAGGTTTTTTTTAAATACCAACCCGTTAATGTGAATGGCTGGTCCAAGGACAGTGTATTCACTTTTGATGTAACAATTGATGCACCTAATGCGAACTATAACTTCTATGTAAATACGCGTAATAGAGGTGAATATCCATATCAAAACTTATGGCTTTTTATTTCGGAAATGGGACAGGATAGTACCATTACAAAGGATAGCATTAACTTTTATTTGGCCGATGATTTTGGAAAATGGCTAGGCTCGGGTGTTGGCCCTATTTACAATATGCCTGTACTTTATCGTAAGAACTTCAGATTTTCCAAGCCTGGTCGTTATCGCTACCAAATTCAACATGGTATGCGCGATTCTATGCTCTTGGGTATTAACGATATTGGTATAAAAATTGAAAAAGCGGAATAATACTTATGGGTAAGAATAAATTGTCCAAGTTTGCTGATATGGAGGAGTTTCCACATGTCTTTCAAGTTTCGTCGCATGCAGTACGCGAAGGTAATGAGTTTGACATGAAAGGTGCTTGGAATGTACAGTTTTTCAAAAATGATAATCCAATAGTTTTAGAATTGGGTTGCGGTAAAGGCGAATATACAGTCGGCTTAGCCGAATTATTTCCCGAAAAAAATTTTATTGGAGTCGATATCAAAGGGGCTCGTATGTGGACAGGTGCCAAAGATTCGTACGAAAAAGGTTTGAAAAATGTTGCTTTTTTACGTACCAACATCGAAATGATTTTTCATTTTTTTGCAGCAAACGAGGTGGCCGAAATTTGGTTAACTTTCCCCGATCCTCAGATGAAAAAAGTGACCAAACGCCTTACTGCAACTAATTTTATTCGCTCTTACCTTCAGTTTCTAAAGCCTGAGGGATTAATTCATTTAAAAACAGATAGTAATTTTATGTTTACTTATACCTGTCAAATGGTAAAAGCAAACGGTTTTGGAGTGAATTTCGTTACGGATAATCTTTATAGTTCCAGTTTGGTAAATCCTATTTTGAAAATTAAAACCTACTACGAACAGCAATGGCTTGATAGAGGTCTTACAATTAAATATATTCAGTTTGTGCCTCATTTAAATGAAGTTTTTATTGAGCCGGATGAAGAAATTGAACACGATGCCTACCGTAGTTTTGGTCGAAGTAAAAGACATGGCTTGGAGGAGTAATTTTGATTGATTTTTATCTAAATTGCTGACAATGATTATTAATCACGTAAAATAATGTATTTTTATAAGTTTTAATTTTCTGTTTTGGAAAGAAAATTGTAATTTTGGACTCTCATTTCATAAATATTCAATTATGGCTAAAGAAGTATTAAATAATAGTGGTGTAATGTATAACGCATTGACTAATGGAAGTAAAATTGTTGGTAAAATTTTTGCCGATAGCGATTTTAGAATTGATGGTGAAGTTGAAGGCGATATATCGTGCAACGGAAAGTTAATTATTGGCCAAAATGGAATGCTTAAAGGGACTATAACCTGCGTTAATGCCGAAATTGTTGGCACTGTAAATGGTAATATCACTGTTTCCGATACACTTACACTCAGAAGTAGCGCTCAAATAAAAGGCGATGTAAAAACTAAAATACTCGTAGTAGAACCAAATGCTGTGTTTAACGGAACCTGTTCAATGCGCGATGTGGTTAAAGTAGAAGTAGAATAATGTTATACAACGCTTTTGTTATCGATGAAATTGAAGGCGTTTTTAGTTCTTCAATTAAAACATTAAATATTGCTGATTTGCCCCAAGGTGAAGTGCTTATAAAAGTTGAATACTCATCACTCAATTATAAGGATGCTTTGTCGGCAACAGGTAATAAGGGAATTACCAAAAACTATCCTCATACACCAGGAATTGACTCTGCAGGTGTAGTTATTGAATCGCTTTCAGAAAAGTTTATAGCTGGCGACCAAGTAATTGTTACTGGTTATGATTTAGGAATGAATACGCCCGGTGGTTATGGCGAATATATACGTGTCCCTGCCGAATGGGTTGTAAAGTTACCAAATGGTCTTACACTTAAAGAGGCAATGATAATTGGTACAGCTGGGTTTACAGCCGCCATTTCGCTTTCGCGCTTATCCGAATTGGTAAAACCTGCTGATGGTAAAGTAATTGTAACTGGTGCCACAGGTGGAGTTGGGTCAGTGGCTTTATCTTTATTAGCCAAAAATGGATACCAAACCGTGGCAGTTTCTGGCAAAGAAGTTGAATATCCATTCCTGAAACAACTAGGTGCCTCCGAAATAATTTCGCGCGAGCAATTTCAGCTAATCGAAAAACGTCCTATTCTTTCGGCTCAATATGCTGGTGGAATTGATACCGTTGGTGGTGTAGCGCTCGAAAATATTTTAAAATCGCTTCAACCTTTAGGCGCAGTAACTACTTGTGGTAGTGTGTCCTCAACTCAACTAAATATGACAGTTTTTCCATTTATATTACGTGGAATTACGCTTATTGGCATTTCAGCGCAAAACTTCCCCACTCATTTACGAACTCCATTGTGGGAAAAATTAGCAAATGAGTATAAACCAACTCATTTGTTGGATATTTACAACGAAATTGGCTTAAATGATTTACAAAATGCAATTGATGATATTCTGCAGGGAAAACTGAAAGGACGTACTATTGTTAAACACAATTGATTTTTTCAGTTTTGTGGCATTTTGATTTTCATTTCTCGAAAAAAAGTTGCAATTTTGCAGAACAATAAAATACAAACTAAAAAACTTCTTTTCACCTTCTCAAACAGATGGCATTAGCAAACGAGAATTATCTCAAAACTCCTGAAATCTATTGTTTTGACGAAATAGAGAAACGTGTGAATGCGTATAAAGTGTTGCATCCTAATGCCAAAATTATTAGGCTTGGAGTTGGTGATGTTACGCGTCCGTTGCCTAATGAGGTGGTTCAAGCTATGCATACTGCTGTGGATGAATTGGCGCAAGCGGCTACATTTCGTGGTTATAGTCCACCACAAGGTTACGATTTTTTAATCGAAAAGATATTAAAAGAATACCGTTCCAAAGGTGTATCGCTAACGAAAGAAAGCGTTTTTATTAGCGAAGGTGCCAAGTCGGATATTGGAAATGTAGGTCATATATTGGGTAGAGATAATATAATTGCAATTGCCGATCCGGTGTATCCTGTTTACGAAAATGCTACTATTATGAGCGGGCGTGCGGGTTATTTGTCCGACGATCAGAAATGGAGTAATATTGTTTATCTTCGCTGTTCGAGCGATACTGGTTTTATACCTGAATTACCCGAAGAAAAAGTGGATATTATTTACCTGTGCAATCCAAATAATCCCACAGGTACTACCATTAATAAAAATGAACTGAAACGTTGGGTGGATTACGCCATCGAACATGAAAGTATAATTATATACGATGCTGCTTATCAATCGTTTATTGTGGATGAAGATGTGCCGCAAAGTATTTATGAAATAAAAAATGCTAAAAAAGTAGCCGTCGAAATTCGAAGTTATTCCAAAACGGCTGGTTTTACTGGGTTACGTTGTGGCTTTACGGTTATTCCACCCGAGTTGATGGTACATACTAAAATGGGCGAAAAAGTAGCTTTAAATAAACTTTGGAGTCGCCGCAAAGCAAATTATACAAACGGAGTATCGTATGTGGTACAGCGTGGAGCCGAAGCTACTTACACCAAAAAAGGAAAAGCAGAAGTGACCGAGTTGGTCAATTATTATATGACTAATGCCGCCATGATTCGTGAAGAATTAATTAACTGCGGATTGGAAGTGTATGGAGGTGTAAATTCGCCTTATGTTTGGTTTCGTACACCAAACGATCAGCCTTCGTGGAAATTTTTTCAACAATTGTTGTACGATTTTCAAATTGTAGGTACTCCAGGAGTGGTTTTTGGTTCGCTAGGCGAAGGATTTATGCGTCTGACAGGCTTTAGTAGTCGCGAAGGTACGCAAATAGCAATGGAACGAATACGGAATAGGATATAGGGGGAAGTTTGCAGTAAGTAGTAAGCAGTAAGAAGTAAGCGGCAAGCAGAAGTTGGTAAATGTTTGTTTTATAGATAACTATCAACTATTAATTATCAATTATTAATTATTAATTAAAATAGAATGTGTGGAATTGTAGGTTATATTGGTAAGCAGCAGGCTTATCCTATTTTGATAAAAGGACTTCAACGTCTTGAATATCGTGGATATGATAGTGCTGGTATTGCGCTTATTAACGATGGCAAATTAAATGTATATAAAGCGAAAGGCAAAGTATCTGAACTGGTTCAGTTTGCGAATCAAAAAGATATAAGTGGCCATATTGGTATTGCTCATACCCGTTGGGCTACTCATGGTGAGCCTAATCAGGTTAATGCCCATCCACACTATTCTCAATCAGAGGAATTGGCAATCATACACAATGGTATTATCGAAAATTATGCTGTGCTAAAAGCTGGATTGCTAAAAGAAGGTTATACTTTTAGTAGTGAAACGGATACGGAGGTTCTTATTCAATTAATTGAGTTTGTGAAAAAATCGAACAATATTGATTTGTCAACTGCTGTACAACTAGCACTTAATCAAGTTATTGGAGCTTATGCTATTTGTGTAATCGAAAAAAATAATCCGGATATAATTGTGGCAGCTCGTAAAGGTAGCCCTTTGGTAGTAGGTGTAGGCGATGATGAGTATTTTTTGGCCTCAGATGCAACGCCAATTGTTGAGTTTACCGACAAAGTTGTATATGTAGGTGACGAAGAAATCGTTACACTGCAACGTGGAAAAGAATTGAAGATTAAAACCATATCGAATGTTGTAAAAACTCCCGAAATTAAAAAGCTCGAAATGACCTTAAGTCAACTTGAGAAAGGTGGTTATCCACATTTTATGATTAAGGAGATTTTTGAACAGCCCAAAACACTAAGCGATAGTATGCGTGGACGTGTAAATGTGGACGAAGACAATATTAAACTTTCGGGATTTATCGATAATAAAGATCGATTTATGAATGCCGGCCGAATTATTATTACTGCTTGCGGTACTTCGTGGCACGCTGGTTTAATTGGAAAGTACGCTATCGAAGAATTTGCGCGCATTCCTGTCGAGGTGGAGTATTCTTCGGAGTTCAGGTATCGCAATCCGGTAATCAACAAAAATGATTTAGTGATTCCAATTTCGCAATCGGGCGAAACTGCCGATACATTAGCAGCTGTAGAATTAGCCAAATCAAACGGAGCATTTATTTTTGGAATTTGTAATGTGGTTGGGGCATCCATTCCCAGGTTAACGGATTCAGGCTGTTATACACATGCCGGACCAGAAATTGGAGTAGCTTCAACCAAAGCATTTACAGCTCAGGTAACGGTTTTAGTTATGCTTGCCTTACTTATGGGTAAGGAAAAAGGAACAATAACTGAAGAGTTCTATTTAAAATGTGTACGTGAATTAGGACGCATACCTGAGAAAATTAAAAGTATTTTAGATCAAAGTGAGGCAATATCGCAATTTGCAAAAACCTTTACCTATGCTCAAAACTTTATTTATCTTGGTCGTGGTTATAATTTCCCCGTAGCACTCGAAGGTGCTTTGAAATTAAAGGAAATATCCTACATTCATGCTGAGGGTTATCCTGCTGCCGAAATGAAGCATGGTCCTATTGCATTAATCAGCCAGGAAATGCCGGTGGTTGTTATTGCTCCAAATGTTGGAATGTACGATAAAGTTGTAAGCAATATTCAAGAAATAAAAGCACGTAAAGGTAAAATTATATCCATTATCACTGAAGGCGATGAAGTGGTTAAAAATTTATCCGACTATTCCATTAGTATTCCCGAAACGGAAGAATGCTTAGTGCCTTTGTTAGCTGCAATACCTTTACAGTTAATGGCTTATCATATAGCAGTTGTTAAAGGTTGCGATGTTGACCAACCTCGAAATCTTGCCAAGTCGGTAACAGTTGAATAAATATACAAAACCCCTGCATCCGTGTCGGGGTTTTTTATTTGAAAATATTATAACAATTAAAATAATTAGTAGTCTTAACTTATTAATTATTAATTCTTAATTATTAATTGATTATGTGCGGTATAGCAATGATTAGGCTTTTAAAGCCACTGGATTATTATCAACAAAAGTACGGAACTTGGCAATATGGATTGCAAAAAATGTACTTGTTGATGGAAAAACAACACAATAGAGGACAAGAAGGAGCTGGTATAGCTACCGTAAAATTGGATACACCTTCAGGCGAAGAATATATTTGGCGCGATAGGATAGAAGGAAAAAATGCTATTCAAGAAATCTTTGCCGGAGTGAATAAATCCATGCAAAAAATCGATTCCAATTTAGCTGTAGATGCTGAATATGCCAAACAAAACTTGCCTTTTGCAGGCGAACTGTATTTAGGACATTTACGCTATAGTACTACGGGTAAAAGTGGTATTTCGTATGTGCACCCTTTTTTGCGCCGTCATAACTGGAAAAACCGTTCGATGGTGCTTGCCGGAAATTTTAATTTGACCAATGTTGATGAACTTTTCGACCACCTTACGCTTAAAGGTCAACACCCACGCGATAAGGGGGATACTTTTTTAATGCTTGAGTCGCTTGGTTTTATGCTCGATAAGGAAGTTCAAGCGGAATATAACCGAATCCGAACACGTTATTCGAACGATATTGTAATAACCCGAAAAATAGAAGAAAATTTAGACATTGCCTCCTTTATTCGTAAATCCGAAAAGCAGTGGGATGGTGGTTATGCAATTTGCGGAATGCTTGGACATGGTGATTCGTTTGTTTTTAGAGATCCAAAGGGTATTCGTCCTGCTTTTTATTATGCCGACGATGAAATTGTGGTTGTTGCTTCGGAGCGTCCAGTGATTCAAACTGCAATGAATCTAAAAGAGGAAGATGTAAAAGAATTAACTCCAGGCCAAGCCATGATTATTAAACGAAGTGGTGAAATACGGTTCGATACTATTCGGGAACAAAAGGGCGGTCTGAAAAAATGTTCGTTCGAGCGTATTTATTTTTCACGTGGTAGCGATATCGACATTTATAAGGAACGCAAAATGTTAGGCGAATCGCTTAGTAAACCCATTTTAGAAGCCATCGGACACGATGTTGAGAATACTGTCTTTTCTTTTATTCCTAATACCGCTGAGGTGGCTTTTTATGGAATGATTGATGGTATTAAGGCTGAGACGAAGCAAGCTCCTAGAGTAGAAAAAGTGCTAATCAAAGACATTAAACTACGTACTTTTATTTCGACTAATAACGAACGCGACGATTTGGCTACTCACGTTTACGATGTAACTTACGGTACTATTCGTCGTGCTAAAATGGATAATTTGGTGGCTATCGACGATTCTATCGTGCGTGGTACTACCTTGAAACAGAGTATTCTGAAAATAATGAATCGCTTAGAGCCTAAAAAAATTGTAATCGTTTCGTCGTCACCGCAGGTTCGTTTTCCCGATTACTATGGTATTGATATGGCTAAAATGAGTGAATTTTGTGCATTTCGTGCAGCCATTCAATTGTTGAAAGATAGAGGTATGCAAAGTTTGATCGACGAGGTGTATGCAAAATCGAAACAACAAGAAAATTTGCCCAAAGAAGAGGTAGTGAATTATGTAACCGAAATATATAAACCTTTTACTCAGGATGAAGTTTCGATGCAAATTGCAAAAATGCTTACTCCATCTGATGTTGATTGCCCTGTGGAATTAGTGTATCAAACAGTTGAAGGTCTGCATTTAGCATGTCCAAATCATACGGGCGATTGGTATTTTACAGGCGATTATCCTACACCAGGTGGTAATAGGTTGGTAAACAAAGCATTTATAAATTATTACGAAGGTAAAGAAAGCTAATTATATACTAGCCTATATCAAATAAAAAAAACGATTTTCAACTATAAATTGAAAATCGTTTTTTATTTTTTAAACCATTTGTAAATTGCAAAAAGCCCAGCCATTAGTGTTAAAATTCCCATTTCGTTGCCAATAGGGAGTGGATTACCTCCTGGGTCACCTCCTGGATCTAATGGGTCATCTTCACCTGTTGTTCCACGTTGCATAACTCCTCCGGTATTGGTGCCAGTAGTGTTAACTATACTACCTCCTATGCCTCCACCACTTGCAAATGTATTGGAAACTTCGGTCGATTTTCGTCCTCCAACACCGCTAATGCCTATACCACCACCCGAACCGCTGCCTCCGCCACTAGTTTTTGTGCGGCTACTTAATGTGGTAATACCTCCACTAACTCCTCCTTGCCCTGCGTTTATCGACGATGAAGTCGAAATTCCGCCAGCAGAAATTGCTCTATACGT
>CAIWIS010000708.1 GCA_903912795.1 uncultured Bacteroidales bacterium | reverse complement strand
TTACCAACTAAATTGCGGTAAATATTATATGGCTCCCAAATTGGTTTTTTCAGAACAGTTATGTCAGTAGGAATATCTTTTGCAAACGATAAATCCTCCGAAGGATATTCTGGGTTCGAAGGTGTGTAAATTACAGGTTCCCAACCAAAATTACGTAAATACTTGGTGAATTTCACCCAGCGTTGTACACCTGCACCACCACTCGGAATCCAGTAATACGTAATAATGAGAACTTTCTTCATAAATAGATTGATGCTTACTGATGGAATTCTAGTACCGTTTTTTACACAAACGTATGCAAAGATATAAAATTCAGTCGAAAATTAAAGCATTTTTTATTTATTCCCAATCGGTTGTTGGTCGGCAAGTACACATCAAGTTTCGATCACCAAAAGCATTATCAACACGCGCCACATTTACCCAGAATTTGTTTTCGGCTACCCAATCGGTAGGATAAGCTGCTTGTTTGCGAGTATAAGCATGATTCCAATTATCGTCGACAATTGCATATTCGGGATGAGGTGCATTGAGCAACACATTGTCGGTTTTATCCGCTTCGCCATTTTCAATAGCTTTAATCTCGGCATAAATTTGCAACATGGCTTGCGCAAAACGATCCAATTCAGCTTTCGATTCACTTTCGGTTGGTTCAATCATAAGCGTTCCGTGTACAGGAAACGACAAAGTTGGCGCATGAAAACCATAATCCATCAATCGTTTGGCAATATCCGATTCAGTTACACCCGAACCTGCTTTAAAATTACGACATTCTAATATCAACTCATGCCCTACCCTACCGTTTTCGCCTTTATAAAGCGCTCCATACGATTCGTTGAGTAAAGCAGCCAAATAATTAGCATTTAAAATGGCATATTTTGTTGAAGCTGTTAAACCTTCTTCGCCCAACATGCGGATATAGCCATAAGTAATTGGCAATACGCCAGCACTGCCGTAAGGAGCTCCAGCCACCGTATTTTTTCCAAAATTGGTACTTGGTAAAAATGGCTGTAACGCTTCGGTTACACAAATTGGACCAACGCCAGGACCACCACCACCATGAGGAATGGCAAAAGTTTTGTGTAAATTCAAATGGCAAACATCAGCGCCAATAGTACCAGGGTTAGTTAAACCAACCTGTGCATTCATATTGGCACCATCCATATACACTTTACCGCCACATGCGTGAATCACATCACACATTTCTTTTATAGTCGATTCGAAAATACCATGAGTTGAAGGATACGTAATCATGCAACCCAACAAATTTTCTTTGTTAGCTTCTGCTTTTTCTTTCCAATCGGCAAGGTCAGTATTACCATTTTCGTCGCATTTAACCACTACGATATCCATGCCAGCCTGCGCTGCCGAAGCTGGATTTGTACCGTGAGCCGATGCTGGAATCAACACAATACTGCGGTTTGCTTGTCCTATTGATTCCTGATAACTTTTTATTGCCATCAGTCCGGCAAACTCGCCTGCTGCACCTGAGTTGGGTTGCAAACTACAAGCCGCAAAACCTGTGATTATGGATAAATATTCTTCTAATTCAGCAATTAATTGGTTATAACCTTGCGTTTGTTCTTTTGGTGTAAGTGGGTGAATACTATTCCATTCGGGGCGACTCAATGGCAGCATTTCCGAAGCAGCATTGAGCTTCATAGTACACGAACCGAGCGAAATCATGGAATGTGTCAACGAAATATCACGGCGTTCCAACTTTTTGATATAACGCATCATTTCTGTTTCGCTGTGGTAACTATTGAAAACTTCGTTGGTTAAATAATCCGAACTTCGCTCATAAGCTTCATCAAAGGATTTCAAATCTTCCAATTCCTCTTCTTCTACAAAAACAGGCGCATTGTTAGCTGCTGTAGCAAGTACTTCAATCAAGGTATTCAACGCATCAACATCCGTAGTTTCGTCGAAACTTATACCAAATTCACCCGATTCGAAATAACGGAAGTTTACTTCAAATTGCTCAGCAGTAGCGCGTAATTGTTTGATAGTAATATCCTCCGGCAATGAAATTTTGAGTGTATCAAAGAAATTCTCATTTTCCTGCGAATAACCATATACTGGTAAAATTTCGTTGATATAAGTGGCGCATGCATGAATCCGTTCAGCAATAGTTTTAATGCCATTAGCACCATGATAAACGGTGTACATACCTGCCATTGTGGCTAATAAGGCTTGTGCAGTACAAATATTCGAGGTTGCTTTTTCGCGTTTAATATGTTGTTCGCGTGTTTGAAGCGCCATTCGCAACGCGCGTTTGCCATTTACATCCTTGCTAATGCCAATAATTCGTCCGGGCATATCGCGTTTAAACTCTTCGCGGGTTGCAAAATATGCTGCTGCTGGTCCACCATAATTCATCGGAATCCCCCAACGTTGTGTAGAACCAAAAACAATATCGGCTCCCCACTCGCCCGGAGGAGTAAGCAATGCCAAACTTAAAATATCGGCAGCAACAGCCACTTTACAATTAGAAGCATGAACAGTAGTTGCAAAATTGCTGTAGTCTTCCACATTACCATTTGCATTCGGATATTGAACCAAAACCCCAAAATAAGTTGAATCTATGTTGGCTATTTCCCAATTTCCTATTTCCAATTTAATACCTTGCACGTTTGCACGCGTTTTTAGTACGGCCAAGGTTTGTGGAAAAACATTTTTATCAACAAACAATTTGCATACGCCCGCCTTTACCTGATCTCTGCTACGAAGGTTGTACATCATGGTCATGGCTTCGGCAGCAGCAGTAGCTTCGTCGAGCAACGATGCATTGGCTAATGTCATTCCGGTAAAATCACACACTGCAGTTTGAAAATTGAGCAATGCTTCGAGTCTGCCTTGCGAAATTTCGGCCTGATAAGGCGTATAGGAAGTATACCACGATGGATTTTCGAAAATATTGCGTTGAATTACAGCTGGCAAAACTGTATTGTACCAACCTTGCCCAATATACGATGTGAAAAGTTTGTTTTTGGAACCTAAGTTAGCGATATGTTTTGCATATTGTAGTTCAGAGAGTGGAGCGGGTAGTTCCAAGTTTGACTGCAAACGAATATCAGCAGGAATGGTTTGATTTATAAGCTCTTCGAGCGATGAAACACCAATTTTTTCGAGCATAAGAGCCTCTTCATTTTCCGAAATACCAATGTGTCGGTTTTGCAGCATATCTTTCATTATAGTGTACTATTTAAATGATTTTTATGGGCAACAAAGTTACTCTAAAAGCACGAAAGACAGCATTAAAAATGGAAAAAGATATCAACAAAATGAACGAAAAACAAATTAGTTTCAAGATGTAATTTTTAACGGAATATTGTATTAAATCAACAATTAAACGAGTTTAATTCTCACAAATTCGAACCACAGAAGATGTGAAAGCTGTAGCACTGATTGTGAGCTGTTGCTATTGGGCTGGAACACATCTGGTTTCAACCGATGCTTTAGCGTAGATTCCGATTATATATCGGGAGTCGTTCCGACCGTAGGAAGCCTGATTATTAGGAGTTTGTTTTTTTGATTTTGTCGTAATATTTAATTTCGTTTGTTATTTTGTTCTAAAAATATCATTCATAGC
>CAIWIS010000707.1 GCA_903912795.1 uncultured Bacteroidales bacterium | reverse complement strand
TATCGACTGGTTGGTAGCTGAATTTAAAAGCGAAAACAGTGGAATTGATTTGAGTAAAGACCCTATGGCTTTACAACGTTTGAAAGAAGCTGCTGAAAAAGCTAAAATTGAATTGTCAAATACAACTTCTTCGGAAATTAATTTACCTTATATAATGCCTGTTGATGGCGTTCCACGTCACTTGGTACGTACATTAACACGTGCAAAATTTGAACAATTGATTGACGATTTAGTACAAAAAACTATTGAGCCTTGTCGTACAGCATTGAAAAGTGCCGGATTGACAATTGGAGATATCGATGAAATAATTTTAGTAGGTGGTTCAACCCGTATTCCTGCAATTCAAACAGCTGTAGAAAAATTCTTTGGAAAAGCTCCTTCGAAAGGTGTTAATCCGGATGAAGTTGTGGCTGTAGGTGCGGCTATTCAAGGTGGTGTTTTGACAGGCGAAGTAACTGATGTATTGTTGCTTGATGTAACTCCACTTTCATTAGGAATTGAAACTATGGGAAGTGTAATGACTAAATTGATTGAGGCCAATACCACTATTCCAACCAAAAAATCGGAAACATTTACAACTGCTGCCGACAATCAACCTTCAGTAGAAATTCATATTCTACAAGGTGAACGTCCAATGGCGAATCAAAATAAATCAATTGGTCGTTTCCACTTGGATGGCATTATGCCTTCGCGCCGTGGTGAGCCACAAATTGAAGTAACTTTTGATATTGACGCCAACGGTATTTTACATGTTTCGGCTAAAGATAAAGCAACTGGTAAAGAACAACGTATTCGTATTGAAGCATCATCAGGTTTGAGCGATGCCGAAATCAAACGTATGAAAGACGAAGCTGCTGCCAATGCCGAAAGCGATGCAAAAGAAAAAGAAAAAATCGACAAATTGAACCATGCTGACAGCTTGATTTTCCAAACTGAAAAACAGTTGAGCGAATTTGGCGACAAACTGCCTGCTGATAAAAAAGGCCCAATTGAAGCTGCGTTGGCAAAATTAAAAGAAGCTCACAAAGCACAAGACATTGCTGGAATTGATGCTGCTACTAACGAGTTGAACACTGTATTCCAGGCTGCAAGTCAGGAAATGTATAATGCTCAAAACGCACAAGGTGGCGCACAGCAACCTGGTCAGGACTTTGGTGGACAACAAAGTTCAAACGAAGGAAACAAACAAGGTGATGTAACCGATGTGGACTTTGAAGAAGTAAAATAAATCCCAAAAACAAGGGTACATATCCAAATAGAAATCGCTGTAAATGCTTAGTTTACAGCGATTTTTTTATTTTATTTTTTGCTTATCTATTGTTATATTCGATTATTTTTCTTATATTTGCAACATATTTGTAACGCGACTTAATTAGCAGGAAAGTGCGACTTATAAATACTTATACATACGTACCCATATTTAAAACGTGTATTATGCCAGTTAGCAAGTTTATCCTCCAAAGAAATTGCGAAAATTGCGGTAAGCAATTTAACGCCAAAACTGTCTACTCGAAGTACTGTTGCGAGAAATGTTCTGAAGCAGCCACACGTAAAAAGAAAGCCCTTGAAAAGGAAGAAGAAAAACGCGAACAGTTAGCCAATCAAATCCCAGCAGACCGCCCCTACATTTCAATTCAGGAAGCAGTAATTCTGTTTGGAATATCCAGGGATACCATTTACCGACAAATCAAAAAAAGGCAATATCCCTGCCGTTAATCTTGGGGAACGGTTAACCCGCATTAGTCGGATTCACATAGAAGCCATGTTTCCAAAGGTTGAAATCATTCAATCTTCTCAACCAGTAATCGAACAAACAAAACTCAATTATGACCCAAGTGAGTGCTACACGATTGGCGAGATAACAGAGAAGTTTGGAATATCAGCCTCCACAGTCCAAAAGACCATTCGAAAATGCAGTATTCCCAAAAAGCAAATTGGCAAATTCGTATATGTCCCCAAATTAGAAATCGACCGGCTATTCAACCATAAATAATACTGAGCCATGAAAAAGAAACTCGCAAAAACCAAATGTACTGCAAAGCTCCGCAAATCCGAATATCATAACGAATGGTATTTAATACTTGAAAGCTATCCAGTTTTCAAGGCAGGTAGTGATAAGGCTCAGCGAATAATAGAAGCACTAAACCGCTCTGTTACCACACCAATATGGGATAAAGCTCGTACAACACGAGCTTCAACAGATGAAGCCAAAACATTCAAACCCAAGAGAGATTCAAATGGTATAATTCAATGTAAAAGTAACATTGATCAGGAAGCCTGTATTTATGCAGATGGTGTGCGTAGTCTTAGGCAGCGTGAGTATGATAATGCTGATTTGTACACGGAAAAGGAAGCCGAACAAGTTGAACACAACCAACGTCAGCAAATTGATTTTATCGATTACTTTCAAAAAGTATCAAAAGAACGACACCGCAACAGTTCTCAATCGATTATTGTCAACTGGGTTCGAGTTGGTGAGTTGCTTAAATCATTCAACAATAATCAGCCGCTTTTATTTTCTCAGATTAACCTTGGTAAGGCTGAAGAATTTCGTCGCTTTGTACTCACAGCCCCCTGTGGTGGCAATAAAAAGGGTACAATATCACATAATACCGCAGCAACTTATTATAGCATATTTAAGGCTGGATTAAAACAAGCATTTATTGACGGATATATAACAGTGGACCTTTCGGCCAAAATAAAAGGCATACAAGAACAGGAAAGTCGCAGAGAACACTTAACAGTGGAAGAACTCAATATCCTTTCGGAAACACCTTGCGAACGTCCAATTCTCAAACGTGCTTCGCTTTTCTCTGCTCTCACTGGCGTTCGCCATTGCGATATTCAAAAACTCAAATGGAAAGAAATACAAGTTGATGGCGAACAAATTCGCCTCAACTTTACACAACAAAAAACTAAGGGAGTTGAATATATGCCAATATCAAAACAAGCCTATCAACTTTGCGGAGAACCACGCAATCCGGAGCAACTTGTTTTTGAAGATTTACCCGACCCGTCGTGGATTTCTAGTCCGCTTAAACGATGGATAAAATCTGCTGGTATTACCCGGAATATAACCTTTCATTGCTTCCGACACACCTATGCCACTTTACAGTTAGCAGGTGGTACAGATATTTATACAGTTTCCAAAATGCTTGGCCATACAAATGTAAAAACGATAAGCACCCCAGATTAGACGAAATTCTGGAAGACACGAAAACATTCTGTATCAGCTCGAACAAATGAGACCACATGAATCCTTCTAAACACATAGAAATTAGTATAAATATGAACATATTAAATACACACTATTTTATTATCTTTGCATATTAAAGATATAAATGACTTGAAATCAATAGATAAAACAAATAATTTGCTTTATTTATCATATGATAAAATAACAAGAGAACACATAATATCAACCAACTGCTTTCAATTAAAACACAACACAAATGGAATATGAATTAAAATATCAACTTTTTCCTCGCTCATTTGGAATTAATGATGAAATAGAGTCTGTAATAGCATGTTTCCAGAAAAATTACGATAAAATAAAATCGCCTGATTTCAATTTAAGCAGTGATGGTGTATTAAAGGTCATTGCAGAAGATTTAAAAATGCTGAAATTCAAAGTTGAAGAAAGTAAAGCTAGTGTTGACAAAATAAAAGTGCCAGTTCTTTTCAGTATTAACAATCGAATTGATAAGTTTTTTGATGCTGACGCGGTTAGTGCCGATGGGAAAATCGTTATAGAAGTTGAGGCTGGAAGGGG
>CAIWIS010000706.1 GCA_903912795.1 uncultured Bacteroidales bacterium | reverse complement strand
GATTGTTCCCATTGTACCCGACGAAGCCCGTACTTTTGGTATGGAATCGTTATTCCGCGCCAACGGCATTTATTCGCACGTTGGTCAGCTTTACGAACCCGTTGACAAAGAGCAATTGTTGTATTACAAAGAAGCCAAAAACGGTCAGATTCTTGAAGAAGGAATTACTGAGGCAGGTTCTATGTCGTCGTTTATCAGTGCCGGAACGGCTTATGCAACGCACGGACTGAACATGATGCCATTTTTTGTATATTATTCCATGTTTGGTATGCAGCGCATTGGCGATTTGGTTTGGGCTGCTGCAGATATGCAAGCCAAAGGATTTTTGGTAGGTGGAACAGCCGGTCGCACTACATTAGCTGGCGAAGGACTTCAACATCAGGATGGTAACAGTCATTTGTTGGCTTATCCAGTTCCGAATTTAGTAACTTACGACCCTGCTTTTGCTTACGAACTGGCTGTTATTATTCGCGATGGAATTCGTCGCATGTACGAAGAACAGGAAAATGTGTTTTATTACGTAACAGTAATGAACGAAAATTACCCAATGCCAGCTATGCCAGAAGGTTCGAAAGAAGGCATTTTGAAAGGAATGTATTTGTACCAAAAATCGGCTAAACCAAAAGCAACACTCACAGCCAATTTGCTTGGAAGTGGAACTATTCTGAACGAAACGCTGAAGGCTGCTGATATTTTACAGGACAAATACGGTGTTGGCGTAAATGTTTATAGCGTAACAAGTTATAAAGAGTTGCAGCGCGACGGATTGGATGTGGAACGTTATAATTTATTGAATCCGGGTAACGAAAAAACACCTTACGTTTCGACATTAATTAAAAATGATGGCGTAATTGTGGCTGCTTCGGATTATGTAAAAACATTGCCCGATTCTATTTCGAAATGGTTGCCTAAACGACTCTACACGCTTGGAACAGATGGTTTTGGACGTTCGGAAACACGCGAAAAATTACGCGATTTCTTCGAAGTGGATGCCAAACATATTGCATTTACAACGCTTTATGCTTTGTATAAAGAAGGTAATTACAAATTGGCCGACTTGAAAAAAGCCATGGAAGAGCTTGGAATTGATGCTAATAAGTTAAACCCAATGATTGCGTAATAAAAATTTACCATTTAATCATTTACGATTTACCATTTATAAAAGAAGAAAATGAGAAATTTTAAGATACCCGAATTGGGTGAAAATATAAAATCGGCTTCCATTGTTAAAGTGCTAGTCAAAGTTGGCGATGTGATAGAAATTGACCAAGCTGTGTTGGAACTCGAAACCGACAAAGCAACGATTGAAGTACCGTCGGACATTGCCGGAAAAGTGATAAGCATTTCGGTTAGCGAGGGCGATACGGTAACAATTGGTCAGGAAATATTTGCTATTGACGAAGCTGGTGGTGGTGAAACACCCATACAAGAGCCAATTATTGCTCAAAAGGCAGAAGCACCTGTAGAAGTTATAGTTGCACCTACAACTATTGAAGAGAAAGTTGAGATT
>CAIWIS010000705.1 GCA_903912795.1 uncultured Bacteroidales bacterium | reverse complement strand
TGATAAGCCTACAACCCAGGTAGCATTGGCAGCATTTGCAGGATTTGCACCATTTGAAATCGCAATTGTTTCGATAGGTTTTCCACTTACCAATGCAAAATTAAACGATGCAGCCAATGCCCCTGCAGCAATGGCAATGATAAGACCGGCTGTAAAAGATGATTTTCCGGTGGTAGAAACTTTATTGGTTGCTATGTTTCCCTGTTCCTTTTCTCGTACTTTGCCTGCTATTGAGCACAGAACGATACCTGCCAACATAATAAGAATACCCGTAATTATCCAGAGTCCAACCGGTTGAAATAACTTATCGGGCTGATAAACAACAATGGGTAAAATCGTACCAACAGCATTATTAATACCAAGCACCAAAGCAAGTGCCATAGCCATTCCCAGTTTTTTTATGCTGATACCGTACCCGATATTGGCAACGCCCCATGCAGTGCCGAATCCAAATACCTGAAACAGCACACTGTTGGGTGTTTGCTTTAGCACCCCGAAAAACGAGGGAATGGTTATCAGCGCAACAATGAGTGGAAATAAAAATGCGCTAAAAAGCGTAAAACTTGCCCAGTAATTCTCCCATTGCCATGTTTTGATTCTCTTTTGTGGAAGTGCAAAAGCTCCGAGCATAAAACCCGAAACTAAGCACAGTATAAGTCCAACACCAAGATTTGTTGTTTGCATATTCGACGTATTAATTATTAACAGCATTGAACAATGCCTCAATATTTGCAGGGTCTATATCAGGCAAAACGGCCTCGTGACTTGGAGAAATAATTAAACCCGTTGGAAATAAATTTTTCAATTCGTTTACCTTTTCGGCAACTTCGCTGGCACTTCCATTTACCAGTAAATACTGAGCATCCACTCCTCCGCAAAATGCACGACAACCTCCAAAATGGTTTTTCAGATTGGGAGCATCCATATCTTTGGCCAAAGCCTGAATAGGGTGAATCACATCAACGCCCAGTTCATATAAATCCTCGATAATGGGAAAGATTGATCCACAGGAATGGTGTATCACGGTAAGTCCATAACTTTTGGCTTGTTCAACCAGTTTTTTTGTTCCGGGCAATACATACTGACGTATATCTTCGGGGGCAACCATCAACGCCACCTGACTGCCAAAATCGTTTCCGATAAGGACTGCATCCAGATAGCCTTTTGTTGCTTCATAAAATATCTGGTTTGCCTTCAGAGAAAAATCGGTAATTCGGTCGATAACAGCCTGAAACATCTCAGGTGCACACATCATGGTCATCAGGGCATCTTCCATACCAAACGCCGCACAGGCATCCTGAAAATGTGCCGACCACATAACTCCCATACGGACATAATCCTCCGGAATTGACTGAGCCAACCGTCTTGATTCTTCTACATCGAGATATAATGCAGGGTCGGGCCAATCGAAAGTATCAACTAAAGCCGGATCTGTCATGCCTTCGAAAAAACCCGGTGCTGTGAGCGTCCGTTCGTCGGGTTTATCGAGGTGCGACACTTTGGCAAAATTAAAAGCACAGGCAATGTGATTTGATGGTGGAAAATTATACGGCACTTCGATTGGATAAATATCGTCGTCGATCTTGTGTTTCAATTCATCCAGCGACGATACTTTAAAATGAGCAAATAATGCCTTATTGGCTGAAGGTACGGGAAGACCGAGCCATGAGGCAGGACGATCGACCGGTTTGTTGGCAATTGTGGCCAAAAATCTTTCTTTGTGAGTCATGTATTAATTTATATAAGTTTATAGTAAAATAATATTTTTATGGCAACTGATAAATTGATTGATATTGATTTTTTATTTTTTCAACTTCTTGTTAATTTCAATGCAAAGCAGTTCGGCTTGCGCTTTTACTCCTGTCTCGTTAAAATGAATACCATCAGTTGTATAGTAATCTTTATTATTTAATGAGGCTGTATAAAAATCCACCAATGATATTTGATTTTTGGTAGTGAATTCTAAACAGACTTTATTGCGCATGGCGACCTGACTATTTCGTTCGTGAAACTCATCTAAACTATTACGCTTTCGAAATGCTGTTGTATTGACCCAGATAATACCTTTCCTGGATTTTTTCTTTATCAGATCACAAACTACAGGAAAATAATTTTTATATTCATCTATCGAATAAAACTCGCCATGTAAGCCATTGTTAATGCAGATTACATCAAAATCGAATTTTT
>CAIWIS010000704.1 GCA_903912795.1 uncultured Bacteroidales bacterium | reverse complement strand
TTGCAAGAAAATTTGATGTATAGCCATTCGGCGTTTAGCTTTTCGGCTGGTTTGGAATGGTTGCACGAAAATTATTTCTGGCGCATTTTGGAAAATAATAGCTTGCTCGAAAAACAAAAATCGAAAGAACAACGCAATCAGTATAATGCCTATTTTAATGTTGAGACAAAGCTATACCCAAATTTAAGCCTTTCACTGGCTGGCAATTTAAATGCAACTACCTACACGATTACCGATTTGTTTGTAAACGATGCTACTGATTATTCGGGTCGCTTTTTCAATAAAATGATTTTCTCCCCCAAATTAGGAATAAACTACAGACACAACCAACAAATTTCTCTATATGCCTCGGTGGGACATGGATTTTCAAATCCCACAGTTGAAGAGAGTCTCAACTCGGCAGGTTTTCTGAACAGCAATTTAAAACCCGAACAAGGGTGGACAGTTGATGTAGGCACTAAAATAATTGCCCTTTCGAATACCTTGTTTTTTGATGCTTCGGCCTATTATATTTTGTTGCATAATTTGCTGGTAACTAAACGTGTATCCGAAGAATTATTTTTTGGAGAAAATGCCGGAACAAGCTCTCTCAAAGGCCTGGAGTTTCAATTGAAGTATCGCCCTGTTGAATTATTTCAGCTAACTGCCAGTTTAAATGGTTCCCAAAACAAGTTTAAAAGCTTTGTTTCGGATGGAATTGATTATGCGGGAAAAGAACTTCCTGGTATTCCAAGCATTAATAGCCATGTAGATTTACAAACACGCCTTTTCAAGAAACTACAATTAAACGCACTTTATAGTTTTTCGGGTAGCCAATACCTAAACGATGCCAACAGTGCATCCACCAACAATTGGCAAACTCTTAATCTAAGAGCAGCTTACACACTAACAATAGCCAAGAAATTTGATATAGAGTGTATTGCTGCTATCAACAATATTTTCGACGAACGCTATGCCTCTATGGTGCTTATCAACGCGCCTTCGTTTGGAGGGCGCGCCCCAAGATATTATTATCCGGGAATGCCCCGAAATGTACTTTTTACGTTAAAGGTGAAAATGAGATAAGTTGAGCGAGGATGCGTTTTTAAGCTTAATCAAAACCAATTATATGATATTGATTTTTACACAAACAATCCTAGATTTTTGCTTTCATATCAATTTCCACATTCATAAAGGAACCATTTCGTTCAATAATCATTTTTAATGGGAGTTTGGATGGTGTTTCGAAATAGTGCCTTATTTCGGAAGTTTTGGACCCGAAGGTTTTTTCATTGTTTACTTCTACAAGTATATCGCCAAGTTGAATACCGGCCTTTTGGGCTGGTGAGTCTTTCCAAACATTGATTACTTCTACTTGAGGTAAAAATCCTGATGACATGTCAATCTC
Source organism: uncultured Bacteroidales bacterium (assembly GCA_903912795.1). GTDB lineage: Bacteria > Bacteroidota > Bacteroidia > Bacteroidales > Paludibacteraceae > Paludibacter. The sequence continues at coordinate 4,520 of CAIWIS010000704.1, read as the reverse complement.
TATCCCAGCGATATTATAGGTAAATGGCTTTTTGAACGAAGCATTAGGCTTGAAATAAAACTTACGGTTGGGCGTGTCGATAAACAAATTGAAGCGACTAAGTAGTTGTGCACCTATAGTTCCATCGCGATCGGTGGTTCGTGCGAGTTCAGCTATGGAGGAGGAGTCAGGGAAAGCTACAATGGGATTTCGGACACAAAAATCGGCTATACAAAGTTGAGGTACTCGGGCGTAAACACCATTTATTTCGCCACTCAATCCTTCGCCAATTCTACCTCGTATGGATTTTTCGGGAATGCTAACTGCTTTATTTGTAAGCGTTTCGAACCAAGCAGTAAGCTCAGCTCCTGTATCAATAAGCATTTTAATGTTTTGGCGAGCCGTATCGGTTTCGAGTACCGAAAGTTGAATATACATTTTTTGTCGATGGAGCGTCATGGGCATTACGCCATAGCCTTTGGGAGCTTTAAATTCTTCGTTTTGATAAAACCGTAAGCGCCGTTGCGAGTAATCAATTTGTACAATATAATCCCTGAAAAAATCAACGCCTATTAGCCCATTTATTTTCTCACCTATTTGTTTTGATAAATTAAAAAGGTCTTCTTTAAAAGCATAAACCATGCGGTTAGTGAGTTTAATTTTCCCTACTTGAATTGTATTATTGCTGCTTTCGTAAGCCTCCAAACTTTTTCCAGATCCCAGACCTTGTAAATCGCGCAGTTCACCCAGATTTAAGTCCATGCTATCTTCGGGAAATAACTGTGTTACAATAGTATAGCGCAGCCCACTGTCCAGTATCATTTTCAGTTTCGATGAGTTGTTTATTTTTGTTTCAACCACAATATAACTTCCTACCATTTCGAAAGGAATAGTAGCAACGAGCGTGTTTTTTGCCAAAACATTTCCCGAAAAATAAATAATAGCTATCCAAAAAATCGTTATTTTGTTCATCGTATAGCAAACAAGGATTAACATGCGAAGATACAAAAATATCAGCATTGTTTGTTATCTTTGCAAAGCAAAATCTAAAAATGCGTGCCATGCTATCAATTCACGACGAATATCACTTATATCTCAAGTTGGAGAAAGGGCTTTCGTCGCATTCGGTTGATGCGTACGAGCGCGATTTAAGTAAGTTGACTGTGTTTTTGAAAGATGCTGGCATAACGCATGAGGCAGCCACAACCGATGTTTTGCGCGATTTTGTTATCGAAATTGCGAATATTGGCATTCACCCTCGTTCGCAGGCACGCATATTATCAGGTATAAAATCGTTTTATCATTTTTTGGTTTACAAAAACAAGTTGGACAACGACCCAACTGAATTGCTAGAAAGCCCTAAAATTGGACTTTACCTGCCCGAAGTGCTTACAACCGACGAAATTGATGCAATTGTGCAGTGTATCGACCTTTCGAAACCACTCGGGCAACGAAATAAAGCCATTGTTGAAACGCTTTACGGCTCAGGTTTGCGCGTTACGGAGCTTATTAATTTACAATTATCGCGCATAAATATTCAGGAAGGTTATATGCTGGTCGAAGGTAAAGGCAGCAAACAGCGCTTAGTGCCGCTATCGCCTACCTCTATTCAGCAAATCGAAAACTGGTTGTTGGATAGGAATTTAATGCAAATAAAAAAGGGAAACGAGGATTTTTTATTTCTCAATAAGCGTGGAGCCAAGTTAACGCGAGCTATGATTTTCGAAATTGTAAAAGTGCTAACCGAACAGGCTGGAATCAGTAAAAAGGTGAGTCCGCATACGTTCCGTCATTCGTTTGCCACGCATTTACTCGAAAACGGTGCCAATCTGCGTGCCATTCAGCAATTGCTTGGCCATGAGTCTATTACAACAACCGAATTGTATACACATATTGATGTTAAAATGCTCCGAAATACCATTTTGGAGTTTCATCCGTTGAATAAGAAAAAAATATGAACCACCTAAGGCACATAAGAATTGTATCAATAGCAATCATGTTGCTGTTTAGTTCGTTGCGCCTTTTTGCTCAAGAAACACTCGCTGTAGGGCAAGTGCTGGATGCTGTGGAGAAAACGCCTATTGCCAATGTAAATATTTGGTTCAAAAATACGGGTATTGGCATTAAAAGCAACGACGAAGGTTTTTATATGATTCGGACATCGGGAACCGAAACGACGCTCGTTTTTTCGTGTGTGGGCTACCGCACCAAAGAGTTTAAATTACAAGCGGGTAAATCCGTTGGTATGCAAGTGGAACTGCAGCAAGTGAATACCGAACTGCAAGAGGTTTTTGTATTGCCCGGGACAAATCCTGCGTTGGAATTAATCAAGCGCGTGCGCCTAGCCAAAGCTCGTAATAATGTGCGTGGCGATGCGAATTATAAAACCGAAATCAATGAACAACGCTTGGTTTTATTAGCCAAAGTTAATCAGCGGACGTTGAATAAACGCATTTTTGAGCAATTAGCAGCGGGTGCCATCAGCAAACAGGATTCGCTGCTTACGTTACCACTGTTTATGTCCGATAAAAAGTTTAGTGTTGCCGATAAATCGAAAACGCTTTTAACCTCCAATAATTTTAGTTCCACGCCACAAAACGAACGTATATTGGAACAGCTTTCGGGCGACTTTAGTGCTGATCTTAATTTTTATCAAGCTAATGTAATGTTGTTCGACAAAGCATTTATAAGCCCACTATCGGATGCTGGCAATGCTTTTTACAATTACTATTTGATAGATAGTACAAATACTATTTATGGCAAAGAATATAAAATGCATTTCCGAACTAAAAATACTAAAAATCTGGCTTTTAATGGTTCTCTGCTTATTGATTCGAACACCATGGCTATTAAAAAAATGGATTTAGAATTACCTCGGCAAGCCAACCTCAATTTTGTAAAAAACCTCCATATTTCGCAAACTTTTCGGTTACAAAACCAACAATTCTGGATGCCTGATAGTGGAAATATTTCGGTTAATATGACTTATGATTTATTGACTGACAGCACACAAACCAAACCGCTACTTTTTTTGAAAAACAGTTTCGTAACACAAACCACCACTTTTACACCTGCATTGAAGAATTTTGCTGGAAGCAATTATGAAACCACCGAACTCAACGAAAAATTGCAGCAACTCAACGAAACTTCCATTATGCGCACTGCCCGATGGCTTGCCGATGTGCTACTTACGGGTTATATGCAAGTTGGCAAAGTGGATATTGGCAAAATTCAGAACATTGCCCGCATCACCGACATGGAAGGTTTCCGCCTTACTGCGCCAGTAAGGACAAACGAAACACTCTGGAAAAATATTTGCTTAGGCGGATATGGCGGATATGGTTTTCGCAACCAAGCGCTGTCGTATTCAGCTTTTGGCATGGCGAAACTACCTTTTGGTAAACGAAATATATTCGGACTAAGTTATACCGACGATTATAAGCGCATCGATTACGATTACAACGATTTTCTGTTGCGCGAAAACCCCTTGGTGAGTGGCGACGAAGATATTGTCAATACAGTATTGGCTTTTCGCTCTTCGGATAAAGTAAGTCGTAGGCACGAATTTGCTGCTTCGTTTACAACCGACCTAAACGATGATATCGAAACGGGTTTGTATTTCCGTTCAAATCGTATTTTGGCATCGCCAACGCTTCAATTTACATTAGGAGCAAGCACTTTTAACGAAATAAAACAGCAATCAATTACGCTTACAAGTCGGTTTTCGTTTGATGAACACGTTTTTAACGATCACCTGCAACGTATTTATGCTACCAGTTATAAGCCCGTTATTTATACTTCGATACATGCTGGTAACTATGCAGTTGGAACTGTAAAAGGAAATTATGCCAAAGTCACCGCCACCGTTAAGCAGTTTGTGAAATTTGGAATTGGTCAATGGAATTATGCCATCGAAGGAGGCGCAATGTTGGGAAAAGTGCCCTATATGCTTCTCGAAACACCTGCAGGCTCCGAAACCGATGGCTACAAACGTTATCAGTTTACTTGTATGAATTACATGGAATTTGCTGCCGATAAATATGTGTCCATGCACAACGAATTAAATTTCAATGGTTTAGTTTTGAACAATATACCGCTTATCAAACATCTCAATTTGCGCGAGCTGATGAGTTTTAAACTATTCTACGGTACATTGAGTAATAAACATTCGCAAATTCTGGACATGCCAACCACTATTTATACTACCAATACACCTTATATGGAAGTGGGAGTGGGCGTAAGCAATATCCTACGGTTGTTCACCCTACAATCTGTATGGCGCCTCACCAACCTCAACCAACCTGGAGTTCAGCGCTGGGGATTGCGCGCCAGTATACGGGTAAGTTTTTAACTATGTGTTTTTAGCGCTGTTTAATGTCGTTCAGTTCCACAAGTTTATTTACAATGGCATAAATGGTTAGGCCAGCTGTACTGTGAATTTCGAGTTTTCGGGCAATATTTCGTCGGTGTGTAATTACGGTGTGAGCCGATAAAAATAGATTCGTTGCAATTTCTTTGTTTGTATAACCTTTTACAACGCC
>CAIWIS010000703.1 GCA_903912795.1 uncultured Bacteroidales bacterium | reverse complement strand
TTCCGAATAAAGAGATAAATACGCTTTACGAAGCCATTATCAAGAATAGTAAGAACGAAGGCCCTTTAAGTTCTGTAGGACGATTTGGCGTTGATTACTATAACACCTTGGGTTACATTCCATACAATGTAGGCAAAAAAGAGAATACAGCCAGAACACTCGAGTATGCTTTTGCCGATTATAATATCTGGAAACTTGCGAAAGCTCTAAACAGACCACAAGCTGAAATTGACACCTTTGCCAAACGTGCATTTAATTATAAAAATGTGTTTGATAAATCGGTTAACTTTATGCGTGGCAAGAACTTAGATGGTTCATTCCAAACTCCATTTAGACCCGATAAATGGGGCGATGCATTTACCGAAGGTTGTTCCTGGCACTGGACCTGGTGCGTGTTTCACGATGTGCAAGGCTTGATTGATTTGATGGGTGGAAAAGCTAAGTTTATTGAGAAAATGGATTCAGTTTTTATAGCTGCACCTAGTTTCGATTATTCGTATTATAACAAGCAAATTCATGAAATCACAGAAATGTTGGTGATGAATATGGGGCAATATGCACACGGCAATCAGCCTATTCAACACATGCCTTACATGTATAATTATGCTGGCGAGCCGTGGAAAACGCAATTTCACGTTAGAGAGATTATGAACAAATTGTACACGCCTGCCCCTGACGGACTTTGTGGCGATGAAGATAATGGGCAAACTTCGGCTTGGTATGTTTTTTCGGCTATGGGAATGTATTCTGTTGCGCCTGGAACAAATCAATACGTATTGGGAGCACCTCTTTTCAAGAAAATTACACTAAAACTTGAAAATGGAAAAACCTTTGTGATAAATGCGGGAAATAATAGTGCGGAAAATTTGTATGTTCAAAAAGCAAAGCTGAATGGCAAAGAGTATATTAAAACCTATTTGAATCACTCCGACATTACAAAAGGCGGCACATTTGATTTAATAATGTCTTCGAAGCCTAACAAAAGCAAAGGAATTGACAAAAATGATTTTCCGTACTCAATGACAAATGAATTAAAATGAAGAATAAAGCTTTAGCAACAGTCATTCTTATTTTTACTTTCTGTATTCAGATTTATAGCCAACTTAATTTTAATGCCGGTTCGCAATTTAAATCGGGAGTGTCGTATGGTAAAATGACTGATTCGAGAGACGGAAAGGTTTACAAAACCGTAAAAATTGGCACACAAACTTGGCTGGCCGAAAACTTAAGCTATAAAACGACTACAGGTAGTTTCGCGTTCGATCTTGACGAATCTATTGCCGAAAGATATGGTAGGTTATACGACTGGAAAACAGCCACAACCGCTTGTCCACGTGGCTGGCATTTACCAAGCAATGCCGAATGGAATCAGCTGATAGAATTTTTAGGGGGAGATAGCATTGCCGGAAGCAAAGTGAAAGCAGCAAAAGGTTGGATGCCTACAAATGCAGCTGGAAATAATAGCAGTGGCTTTTGCGGTCTGGGTGCAGGCTATCGCCACGACGACTGCACCTTCGGAAGCCTGGGCCTCAATGCCAATTTCTGGTCAGCTACACCCGTTGATAGCACGCTGGTTTGGGGACGCAATCTCAACTATATGAGTGAAAAAGTTAACCTTCGGAAATATAGCCGTACAAACTTCTACAGCATTCGGTGCGTGAAAGATTGATAATTGGAATGTCGAATTATGAAAAAAACAATAACTATATTTTTAGGTTTATTTTTCTGTGCCTTCCTTTTTGCACAGGACAGCATTCGCGTGTCCTTAGCCGAATGGACTTTCGATAAATGGTATGGAGGTGGAATTTTACCATCCAGACAGACGACCGATAAACCTATACAAGCAGATAAAGGCACTTTGGCAAAAACTGCCCGAATTGGTACTGAGCAAATGTTTACAGGGAATCCAGTGTCCCGATTATGGAAAGTTCCTACCACAGGTGGGTATGTGCAATGTTCAACAGGTTGGTCTGATTACGAGGAACGTTATTATATGATTTCAGGCTTGAATTCGAAAGATGTCTCCTCTTTGAACTTAACCTCCAGCCATTCTACAAGCCAAACCGTCGATGCCTACTCATTCAAAGTACAATACAGACTTAGTCCGACCGGAACATGGAAAGATGTATATGGCCCATTTTCCGTTAATGACGTTACAGAGTCCGGCATAAGCAAAAGGCAGGTGAACAATGTTCGATTACCGGAAGAGTGTAACAATGCTCAATATCTTGATATCCGTTGGTTGTGTACCGCTTTTCCAACGTCTCCTACTACTCAATTCCGAATAGACAATATTTATCTTACTGCGAGTAAAAGAAATCCTAATCCAACGATTGATAAAACGCCTCTGATAATAGCACAGGCATTACACGAAAATGATTGGGCGATACCCAGTTGGACAATGCTTTTGTCAGCCCGAAAAAAAGCCGCCGAAGCTCCAACAGCAAACAACTTAAAGGCTTTATCTATTGTAATGAAATCAATGCTATCAAAAGATGAGCCCTATTGCATAAATTGTTCATTTAATGGCGATCCA
>CAIWIS010000702.1 GCA_903912795.1 uncultured Bacteroidales bacterium | reverse complement strand
TTATAAAAGTGCTTCTATCACACTTTAATTTCTACTTCTACTCCACTTGGTAATTCAAGTTTCATCAATGCATCAACAGTTTTAGCTGATGAGTTGTAAATGTCTATAAGACGTTTGTACGATGAAAGTTCAAATTGCTCACGCGATTTTTTGTTTACGAATGTAGCACGGTTCACAGTAAAAATACGTTTGTGTGTTGGTAATGGAATTGGTCCGCTTACTACAGCACCTGTTGCTTTCACTGTTTTTACGATTTTCTCAGCTGATTTATCAACCAAGTTGTGATCGTAGGATTTCAGTTTAATACGAATTTTTTGACTCATAATGTTTAAGCCCCCTAAATCCCCCAAAGGGGGACTATCAGTAAGCAATTTTTAAATTGTTAATATATTATTTTCTGTATTATTCCTGATTAAGAGTCATTCACTAATCAGAAAAATTTATTTTAAACTCCAAAAGTCCCCCATCGGGGGATTTAGGGGGCTTTTACAATAATTCCACTTTACCTTTGGCTTCGGCAACTACTTCTTTAGCAATTGAACTCGAAACTTCAGCATAATGATCAAATTCCATGGTTGATGTTGCACGACCTGACGAAATGGTACGCAATGCAGTTACATATCCAAAAGTTTCGGCCAATGGCACTTTTGCTTTTACTATACGTGCACCGGTGCGGCTCGATTCCATTCCTTCAACTTGTCCACGACGTTTGTTCAAGTCACCAATAACATCACCCATACTTTCTTCAGGTGTTACCACTTCCATTTTCATGATTGGTTCCAACAGAATTGGTTTGGCTTTTGCACAAGCTTCTTTATACGCCATTTGAGCACAAATTTCGAATGATAATTGATCCGAGTCAACTGCGTGGTATGAACCATCAATTACAGTTACTTTCAATTTATCAAGTGGGAATCCTGCTAACACACCATTTTTCATGGCCGAAGCAAAACCTTTTTGAATTGCTGGAATATATTCTTTTGGAATATTACCACCTTTTACCACGTCAACAAATTGCAATGTTCCTTCAAAGTCTTTATCAGCTGGCTCTACACGAACAATCATATCGGCAAATTTACCACGACCACCCGATTGTTTTTTGTAAACCTCACGGATCTCAACTGCTTTTGAAATAGCTTCTTTGTATGAAACCTGAGGACGACCTTGGTTACATTCCACTTTAAACTCACGTTTCAAACGGTCGATAATGATTTCGAGGTGAAGCTCACCCATACCACTAATGATAGTTTGACCCGATTGCTCTTGCGTGTGAACTGTAAATGTTGGATCCTCTTCGGCTAATTTAGCCAATCCCATGCCCAATTTATCAAGGTCTTTTTGAGTTTTAGGCTCAATAGAGATACCGATTACCGGAAGTGGGAAGTCCATAGACTCTAACGTTATTTGATGTGCTTCGTCGCAAAGTGTATCACCTGTACGAATATCTTTAAATCCTACACCAGCACCAATATCCCCAGCCGAAATTAATTCAACAGGATTTTGTTTGTTTGAGTGCATTTGGAATATACGCGAAATACGTTCTTTCTTTTCGGAACGTGTGTTGTATACATACGAACCAGCAGGTAGTTTTCCAGAATAAACTCTGAAGAAGCAAAGACGACCTACATAAGGGTCAGTTGCAATCTTAAATGCCAACGCACACAATGGTTCGCTTGCATCAGGGTGACGAATAACTTGTTTTTCAGGATCACGTGGATCAAAACCAATAGTTTCAGGAGTATCCAACGGACTTGGAAGGTAAGCACAAACAGCATCGAGCATAGTTTGAACACCTTTGTTTTTGAAAGCAGAACCACAAATCATTGGATTAATTTCCATTGATAATGTTGCTTTACGAATAGCTACTTTAATTTCATCAACTGTAATAGTAGATGGATCATCAAAATATTTTTCCATTAAAACGTCGTCGTATTCTGCAACAACTTCCAACATTTTGTCTCTCCATTCTTCCGCCTCGGCCAATAAATCAGCAGGAATTTCTTCTACTGAATATTCAGCACCCATCGATTCGTCGTGCCAAAGAATTGCTTTCATTTGCACTAAATCAATAACGCCTTTGAATTTTTCTTCAGCGCCAATTGGAATTTGAATAGGACATGGTTTAGCGCCAAGTACAGCTTTAATCTGACGAATTACTTCGTAGAAATCAGCACCCGAACGATCCATTTTATTAACGAAACCAATACGAGGCACGTTGTATTTGTCGGCCTGACGCCATACTGTTTCCGATTGAGGCTCAACACCACCAACTGCACAGAATGTAGCAACAGCACCATCTAAGATACGTAATGAACGCTCTACTTCTACAGTAAAGTCAACGTGTCCCGGAGTGTCAATAAGGTTGATTTTATATTTATCACCTAAATAATTCCAAGAAGTAGTTGTAGCAGCCGAAGTAATGGTAATACCACGCTCCTGCTCTTGTTCCATCCAGTCCATGGTAGCAGCACCATCGTGTACCTCACCAATTTTGTGAGTCAATCCTGTATAAAACAAGATACGTTCAGACGTAGTTGTTTTACCAGCATCGATGTGCGCCATGATACCGATATTTCTATTAAAACTTAAATCTCCTTTAGCCATTTGTAAATTGATATTTCTTATTTATAAGTTAGTTGTCAATTAAAATCTAAAATGAGCAAATGCACGGTTAGCTTCAGCCATACGGTGTATGTCTTCCTTACGTTTAAATGCGCCACCCTGATTGTTAAATGCGTCAACGATTTCGGCAGCTAATTTATCAGCCATCGAGCGTCCACCACGTTTACGGGCGTATAAAATAAGATTTTTCATTGAGATTGACTCCTTGCGATCAGCACGGATTTCAGTAGGAACCTGGAATGTAGCACCACCAACACGGCGAGATTTTACCTCCACAAGGGGAGTAATGTTTTCGATGGCTTTTTTCCAGATATCAAGTGAGGTTTTTTCTTCATTCGGTAGTTTGTTTTTAACTACTTCGAGTGCCGAATAGAAAATGTCGAAGGCGATTGATTTTTTACCATCGTACATTAAGTGGTTTACAAATTTTGTAACCACCGAATCGTTGAAAACAGGATCCGGAAGGATGACCCGTTTTTTTGGTTTCGATTTTCTCATCTTTAATAATAATTTCGTTTTTGTTTTTTGGTTGCTTTAGTTTTGCTTCAACAATTCCTCTGAATCATTTACTCAACCTTCATCTGCTACCTTTAAACTCAAACAAGTTGTTAAACTTGAATTTGTTAGTTTTGTTTTTTAGAAAAGTGAAATCAGAACTTACTTTATAAACTTTATAACCTTATAACTTTATGAACCGTATAACATTATAAACTTTACAACTCAGTTATTATTTCTTTTTACCTTTAACCGGAGCTCCTTTAGCTGCTGGTTGACCTGGTTTTGGGCGTTTTGCTCCGTACTTTGAACGACGTTGTGTACGACCGTTTACTCCGGCTGTATCCAATGTTCCACGAACCACGTGATAACGTACTCCCGGAAGGTCTTTTACACGACCACCACGTACCATTACGATAGAGTGTTCTTGTAAGTTGTGTCCTTCGCCCGGAATGTAAGCATTCACTTCTTTTTGGTTAGTTAAACGTACACGTGCAACTTTACGCATTGCCGAGTTCGGTTTTTTAGGAGTGGTAGTGTACACACGAACACACACACCGCGACGCTGTGGACATGAATCCAAAGCAGGCGATTTGCTCTTGTCGATGAGTTCTGCTCTTCCTTTTCTAACTAATTGTTGAATTGTAGGCATCTTTCTTTTGTTTTTATTACTTTAACTACTTAATTTTCTGTTATCTTGGAGTTATTCCAAAATGGGCTGCAAAGATATGAATAATTTTTTGACTGACAAAGATGTTTTTGAAAATAATTTTAAAAAATCGTGTGAGTTGTTTTCAGTGTACTATTTTCAAACAAAAACCGCCTATCTGAATATCAGAAAGACGGTTTTTGATCGAAAATTGAAAAATCAATATCTCACTTTGGTTGCCAAAAACAAACCTTAGGCGAAACAATTGCTTCTTCGGCTTTGAGTTGCTTCATTGCTTTATCAACTTCTTTGCGGTCGAGCCCTGTGAGATCAACTAATTTACCTGCATTAACAGGTACTCCTGCTTGTTTCATAGCTTCTAATACTTTTTCTTTTGCTTCCATACAAATTACTTATTTAAAGATTAAACATTGATATTATAAAAATCGGTTTTTTTCATACTATTTTCGACCTCTACTTTGCTTTGGTCCTCTGGCCGAATCAGACTTTTTACTTGTTGAGCTTGATGGCTTATTACGAAGGTCTCTCGCTTTTGGATTATCGCCAACAGTCCGCTCAGTTCTGCGAGGAGGCTTAGCGTCCGAAAACGATGTATGGCGAGCATTTGAACGGCTTGGAATAGGTCGCTTAGTGGTTGGCTGTGCTTTTTCAATAGTTTTATCATTCACAGTTTTCGTAGTTGGCTTCGCCGCTACTTGTTCGTTGCTCGAATCGGCTATTGCCAAGCGTATTTTTCTTAGTTCATCATCAGTTACCAATCGCCACTCACCTACAGGTAAACCTTTGAGGGTGATATTCATAATCCGAACACGTTCCAGTTTGAGCACTTCGTAGCCAAAATACTCGCACATGCGCCTTATTTGACGGTTAAGCCCTTGTATAAGTGTAATTTTAAATGTATAAACCGATTCTTTTGCAACCTTACATTTTTTGGTCATTTCACCTAAAATAGGAACGCCATTAGCCATTCGTCGAATAAAATCATCCGAGATTGGTTTGTTTACAGTGACAAGATATTCCTTTTCGTGCTTGTTGCCAGCACGCAATATTTTGTTAACAATATCACCATTATTGGTAAGGAAAATCAGCCCTTGCGATTCTTTGTCCAGCCGCCCAACCGGAAAAATGCGCTCGTGATACCCAATGTAATCAATAATGGAATCGCGAACACCAGTTTCGGTAGTACTAATAATGCCAACAGGCTTATTAAAAGCCATCAAGAACAACTCTTCTTCGGATTTTGCCTCCACTAAAAGTCCGCTCACCATAACTTTGTCGTGCTTCGACACCATATCGCCAATAGTTGCCCTACGCCCATTGATCACCACATGACCAGTTTCGATGTATTTATCGGCTTGCCTGCGCGAACACATTCCACTATCACTTATATACTTATTTATTCGAATTTTATCGGCCATTTGATATCAGTTATTTTGCTACAAAGATAGAATCATTTTTTGATACTAAAAAAAACATTAATACTATTGCAAATCAAAAGTAGCGAAATATATGCTTTACATTTTTTTTGTATTTAAATTTTTGTATCTGTGCGAACATTATTTACGTTAGCTTTTGAATTTACAGTATTAATAATTGCAATTATTACTGTTTTTTGACTAACTTTGTGGACTTAAAAATGCAGCATGACAAATTTGTTTTTAACAAAAAGAATTCAATTTTCAGTATCAATATTTTTACTGGTAATTCAACTAAATGCGCAAGATTACCGCTCGCAACTACCTGCTGCTTTGCAAAAATCGTATTTCGAATTGAATTATGGTTTAATTCATTATCCCTTCGGACAAGAACAATTGGAGGCAGGTTACATACTGGAGTCGGCTGTAACAATACCTGCGGCAGCATTTCGGTTA
>CAIWIS010000701.1 GCA_903912795.1 uncultured Bacteroidales bacterium | reverse complement strand
AGCAGGTATCGAATTTCCATTTTCGCAGTCATTTTATGCACAAAGCAAATTAGCTGCTGAAAAATTAATTGTAAATGCAGCTAAAAACACTGATAATCATTATATTATAATAAATCCAAGTTTTATGATTGGTGCTTATGATGTAAAACCAAGTTCCGGGAAATTGATTTTGATGGGATATCGTAAAAAGTGGATGTTTGTGCCCAATGGAGGTAAAAATTTTGTGGCTGCGTCGGATGTTGCTTCTGCCGTTTGCAATGCGCTTACCGAAGGTAAAAATGGCGAACGTTATTTGGCAACTGGCGTAAATCTCACATTTAAAGAGTTTTACGAAATTCAGAGTAGAGTAGGAGATTATCGTCAGAGAATAATATTATTGCCTGATTTATTGCTAGAACTTGTTTCAAAATTAGGTGACATGCTCCGTTTCTTCAGAATTAAGACAGAAATTTGTAGCAGAAACATCGATCAACTCACAATTTGCGAATACTATGGTAATGATAAAGCACGTAAGGTTCTTCGGATGCCAACTACAAAAATTGAAACGGCAATAAAAGAATCGCTTTATTGGTTTGATAAAACGCGTAAAATTAAAATTAAATGAATTATAAATGACTAAAAAACAGATTGTTATGAAAAAACTAAAGAATGTGTTATTATTGTTAATTGCATTTGTAGTGGCACTTTATGTGTATATGCCAGTATTGCATTATCGGTTTTTAAGCCTACCTATTTTGCTGATGTTTCTGATAGTGGGTTGGATTTTACTCAATTCGTTTGATAAAATTCAGAATTTAGGTAATTCGCAGCAATTGCCTCAGTTTTCAAATTTTAAAGGTTTGAAAATTCCGCTTATTTTATTGTTGGTTTTATTTTTATACATAACTGTGGTACCTACTGTTACTACTTGGGCCATTTTCAGAACCGAAAAATACCGCAGTTTAATTGGCAGTATCGAAACAGGTAAAGACCTTTCGAAGAATATGTTACCTATTTCGTTGGAAAAAATAAGGGTAGTGGATCAAAAACTTGCTGAAATTCTTGGCGACAAAGTGCTGGGGTCACAATCTGCATTAGGAAGTCAGGTTTATTTGGGTGAATTTAATATCCAAAAAGTGGGTAATGACTTGTATTGGGTGGCTCCATTGTTGCATTCCGGATTTTTTAAATGGGTAAATAACCTACAAGGAACCAATGGTTATGTAATGGTAAATGCTTGTAATGAGCGTGATGTGAAATTGGTTCAGGAAGTGAATGGTCAAAAAGTTTACATTAAATACCAATCCGAAGGTTATCTGCTTCAAAATCTAAAACGCTATTTGTATTTTAGTGGTTATTTTAATGTAGGTATGACCGATTATTCGTTCGAAATTGACGATGCGGGTGTACCATATTGGGTGGTAACAAAATACCGCAAAACCATTGGTTTTGCTGGCGAGGAAGCCCAAGCCGTAGTGGTATTAAATGCGCAAACGGGTGATATTAAAGAATATAGTATTGATAAAGCTCCAGCATGGGTTGATCGCATTCAGCCTGCTGAATTTATTGAAACACAGCTAAATAACTGGGGCGAATATGTTCATGGTTTTTGGAATTTCTCTAACAAAGACAAATTGCAAATTACCGAAAAAATGTCGCTTGTGTATGGCAACGACAACGAAGCGTATTGGTACACCGGTCTTACTTCGGTTGGTGCCGACGAATCGACAGTAGGTTTTGTATTGGTAAGTACACGAACTAAAAAGGCAGTTTGGTACCGCCAAAGTGGAGCTACCGAGTTTGCAGCTCAAAACTCAGCAATTGGCAAAGTGCAGGAAAAACGTTTTACAGCAACGCTACCTATTCCGTACAATATCAACAACATACCAACTTATGTAATGAGTTTAAAGGATAATGGAGGCTTGGTAAAAATGTATGCAATGGTTGCCATTGAGGATTATACCATTGTGGGTGTAGGCAATACCTTACGCGAAACATTAATGGCATATAAAAATGCTTTTAACACTACTGGCAATAAGATAAGTGCCAAAAGTAAGACCGAGAAACAACTAATAAATTCGGTTATAGCGCGTATAAGTGGCGATGTTAAAAACGGAAATACGTATTATTATTTCACCATTAAAAGCATGTCGAAAGTGTTTTTAGGTTCATCGCAACTATCAAACGATTTTCCGCTGACTGCTATTGGCGATAGTGTAGTTATAAGCTTTGATAATGACAATCAGGATGTTATTGATGTGTCGTCGTTTAAGAATAAAAGTCTACGGAAATAATAATTAGATGTTTTTGAAAAATTATTTATCTTTGCAAAAAAAATTGTTATGCAAAATTTAATTTTGGACAATATGAACTCAATCAAATCATTATGTTTAAATCATAATGTTAGTAGTTTATATGCTTTTGGTTCAATTTGTACAGATAAATTTAATGATGATAGTGATGTAGATTTGTTAATTAATTTCAATAAAATGGATTATGCTGATTATGCCGAAACTTATTTTGAATTGGCTGAAGCATTTGAAATTTTATTCGCCCGATCGGTTGATTTAGTTACTGAAAAATCACTTTCAAATCCATATTTTATTGAATCGGTAAACAAAACGAAAACTCTTCTTTATGGAAATTGAAATCAAAAAATACTTTTACGATATTTATGAATCAATAAATTCAATTGAAAATTATTTAGGAGAAAAGCGCGATTTCAATCAATTCCAAGCAAATAAAATGCTACGAAGAGCTATAGAAAGAGAGTTTGAGATTATTGGTGAAGCATTAAATCGTATTGACAAAATAGATCAAACTATACAAATTACAAGTAAAAAGCAAATTATCAATATGCGTAATAGAGTAATTCCTGGTTACGATAAAATTGATAATGAGATAGTTTGGGGAATAATTGTGCGGCATTTACCAATACTTAAAACAGAAATATCTTCACTTTTTGAATAAACAACAAACGGCAGAAATCTAAATTTCTGCCGTTTGTTGTTTATTTCAGCACCCATTCTCTCCGTTCCACCGTGTGAGCACTGAAATAGCCCAGAATAGCACCATTGAGGTTGGTGTAGGGGTTTGCTGGGCTCGACGAACCGCGAGGCCCTCCTGCAGAACCCATACTTTGGAAATAGTTAAACACTGGTTTATCAATACAAAGCATTTCAATGCGTATGGTGTCGCCCATTTTGGCCGAATCTTTGAAAATTATCAGGTTAGCCTCGGTTTGTTTTCCGTTGTTAAATCTGTCGTCGAAAATATTATTTCGCGACTGAATTTCTCCATTGTAATAGGTTATAATACGGTAAAAATTTTGTTGGTCAGCAGGGTCGGTATATTTGATATTAACCTCGTAAAATGGGGCGGGTTGATTGCCACGGGGAGGTCCACCACCAGGGAAAATGGAATTGATAACTGTAAATGAATCAATAGGAATGATAGGCGGTATTTTACTAAGCGCAGTTACCGTTTTACCTTCGCTTTCGATACGCAACGAATAAGTTTTACCTACTTCACCTTTCATTGTTTTTGATACATAAATTCCATTCGATATTTCGGTCAGTATTTCGGTATTTCCACTGCTATCGGTCATTTTTACTACAGCATTAGTAACCATTTTAAAATTGTTCGACTCACTTAAAGTTATTGATTTTGAGAGCATTACTTTGGCATATTCGTTTAACGCAATGCTTGATTCTACCACTAATTGTGGCGT
>CAIWIS010000700.1 GCA_903912795.1 uncultured Bacteroidales bacterium | reverse complement strand
TGCATTTCCAATAGTTCGGTACTGCGAGTTTTGGTAGCCTGGTGTCCCAAAATTCACTTCGGAGGCTGCCGAATGCCAATTTGCAACGTCTTGAGTTATTCCATTGGGTTCAATTCGTTCTAACGCAACTCCTTTAGCATCCGAAATTAGTATATGATGCCAAGAAGTATTGTATGTAAATTCATCGTAAATGGTATCCTTTGCGCCATTACATAGTACGATGGTGGCTTTTTCGTTATTTAAACTAGTCCATTCGGTGTTTATTATATTGGCACTTATTGGGCTTTTGTGATAATTACGTACCGAATCAGCATCGGTCGTAACTGCCAAATAATCATTGGGTAGCAAATAATAGCTCACCGGAATTTTGAAACCAGTATTTAATGTACCATCGGTTTTACGGGTTGTAATAACCAAGCCCGATACATCAAGTAACTTTTCGGACCGATTGTAAATTTCAATATATTCAAGGGAGTTAACCGGATTTTCGAACATAACTTCATTGATTATCAAATCAGTAGTTAATGCAGCTTCAACAATTCCAATTTTTCGGGTTTGAGTTGGCATTATGTTTCCTGCCATATCTTTTATATTCGATAATTGCAAACTATACATGGTTGAACGTTCAAAATATTTTTCAAACTCTAACAAAAGGCTTGTTTTGTCAGCCGAAACGCTTTTCGAAATCGGATTTCCAATTTGTTTATCAACTACAAACGTAGCAGTTGTAGCGTCGATTGGCTCATTAAATGTAAGTTGCAATTTATTGGGTTGTATAAGTGTAAAATCGAGCCAACTAGGCGATTCGCTGTCAACCGCCTTTTGACCAGTAACCTGAATATCGTCGAAATAATAGGCTGAGCCTGTTGTGGAACTATTTGAAAACCCTACGCCAAAATAAGTTGATTGTTTTATCACATTGTTTAGTGTGGAACCTTCCAGGTAATAATCAGATTCGGTAGTAAGTTTGCTGTATAATTTAAAATTACCCGAACCATCACGCGTCACTTTTATTTTTAACTCCACCGAGCTACGATCAGTGCGTTTATCAGTGCCATCAATAATTTTGGTCTTTTTTGTTCCTTCTTGTAACCAAAGTGAAATATCGTCCTGCGTATCGCCAATTTTTACAAAATAGCCATTACACAAATTTAAAACATCTTGCTTATCTGCAATAATATACATTACAGCATAATTGGACGATGAAGGATTATAATTTATTTTCACCCAACATTCCCAAACGGCATTATCGAACGATTCGGATGGTGTTACAAGATAGGATTGAGAAGTGGTGAGTGCATTTGATTGCAGATTGAAAGCTGCATTCACTTTAAAATTTGGAGCCATTCCCATCCACTCCGGATTCGAAATAAACTCACCATCGGTGAACGATTCAGTGAGTTGAGCGTTTACAAATAAAGACAGAATAAGCATAAAAAACAGCTGAAGTTTTCTCATAGTTTGCTAAATATGTAAAAATGAATTACTTTTGTAGTCAGTTTCTGAAAATCAGTAGGTTTAACCTTTGATTTTGTATATTTATCCAGTAGAAATGCAAATATATAATTTTTTTGTTACAAAATAAAACAGAAACATTATAAATTTAAAACACATAAGTCACATAAGATAAATTCAATTAAACTGAATCTTATGTGTGCTTCAAAAAACCTTTAGGTTTAGCTTTTATATTTTAAAATAATTAGTGCTTAAGTGCCTAATGTGGTTTTTTTATATAATCAAGCTCACATAAGATAAATTTTTCAACAATAATTCCCTACCTTTTATGGGTTAGGGGTAAACTAAAAAAACAATGAGAGTAGCAATTGTAGGCGCAAGTGGCGCTGTAGGCCAGGAATTTTTGCGTGTGTTGGCCGAACGCAATTTCCCATTGACGGACTTGGCCCTTTTTGGGTCGTCGCGCAGTGCGGGTAGTGTATATGATTTTAAAGGTGAGAAACTCACCGTTAAAGAGCTTAAACACGGGGATGATTTCAAGGGTTTTGAAATTATCTTTACATCGGCCGGTGCAAGCATTTCGAAAGAATTTGCCGAAGATATTACCAAATTTGGTGGCGTAATGATTGATAACTCATCGGCTTTCCGTATGGATAACGATATTCCATTGGTAGTACCCGAAGTAAATGCTGCCGACGCCAAAGCTCGTCCACGTGGCATTATTGCCAATCCAAACTGCACAACCATTCAAATGGTAGTGGCTCTGAAAGCAATCGAAAACTTGTCACATATCAAACGTGTTCACGTATCTACTTACCAAGCTGCTTCGGGCGCTGGTGCAGCTGCTATGGACGAACTTGAATTGCAATACAAACAAGTATTGGCTGGCGAACAAGCTACAGTAAGCAAATTTGCATATCAGTTGGCTTATAACCTTATTCCTCAAATTGATGTATTTACCGACAATGGTTACACCAAAGAAGAAATGAAAATGTACCACGAAACACGCAAAATCATGCATTCGGATATCGAAGTAAGTGCCATGTGTGTACGTGTGCCAGCACTTCGCGCTCACTCCGAAAGCGTATGGGCCGAAACCGAAAAACCGCTTAGCGTTGACGAAGTACGTGCCGCTTTCGAAACAGCTCCAGGAGTAGATGTAATTGACAATCCAGCTGAAAAGAAATACCCAATGCCATTGTTCCTTTCGGGCAAAGACCCTGTTCACGTAGGTCGTATCCGCAAAGATTTGGCTAATCCGAATGGCATTACGTTCTGGTGCGTTAGCGACCAAATTAAAAAAGGTGCTGCACTTAATGCAGTTCAAATTGCTGAATACCTGATTGCTGAAGGCGATATTAAGTAGATTTACAATTTATTCAGTTACCATTTAAAAGCCCCGACTTCAAAATTTGAAATCGGGGCTTTTGTAATAAATTCGTGGTGAACCTAGCGGCAGAGCCGAGCGGTAAAAGGTAAATAATAAAACAGTAAATTAATTAAATGACATTCGTAACTCGCTCAGTAACGATCATATAATAGCGAGCAAAGTTTTCGTCTTTCATGTGCTGAACCAAATCTTTTTGCCATTTGGCTGCTTCTTCTGATAGTGCCATTAGTTTTTTATTGTTTTCTAAATGTTCAGGGTCTACTTTCTGATATTTAGCCATATCTCTGAAATCCTCCAGCCAATTTTCGTACTTATCCATAAACTGTTTTTGTTCGGGCGTAAGTACAATTTCTTCGCGTTTATCAATTAGCGAACCTACTACACCACCAACTCCGGTTAGCGCTGCTGCTCCACCTATCAGTCCAAGTTTTTTCAGAAAATCTCTGCGTTTTTGTTCGTAAGCATCCATAAACAATGTATTAAGTTTGAATTTTAAATGATATAATTGATTTTGACATTGTTTTGTTCAATCATCAACTGAAACTAAAGCGTAATTTGTAAATTTATTACAAATTCGTTGCTATGGTTAGAGGAAGTAGAATGGTCAATAGTGAGTTTCATACGTTCAAAGCAAAGCTCAATTAAGTCGGAAGTGTTTAAATTACTATAAAACAAAATTGATGTTTCATCAGAAAAACTAAAATAATGATCATAATTTAGCTCTCCTGAACTTAATTTATTAACTTGAATATCCGAAAATAAAATATATTCGATAAACTTACGAATGCGAATATTTAAAAATCGTGCATCTTGCTTTTCATTAATTATAGTATAAGTTTTGGGCAAGTTCATGTACTCAGCAAAAGTAGTTGCATTTCCTAAATAAACCTCTAAAGTTATGTCAGCCAATATATTAGGAAATAACATATCAACAAAAACAAGATTATTTTGTTGATTGAACTGATGAAATCGTTTTGCTGATACTTGTTGTTTGGACGTTAATAAAGTAGGAATTGAAGAATATTCTTCATCCTTAAATTGATAACAAATGCTGTAATTTGCTACGGTATACCCGTTCAAAGATATATAATTAAGTATCTCGTCCATTTAAGTGTAATTTATTAAGCAGCACAAAGATAGTAAATTTATTTATTGTCGCACAAAATATGACATTTATCAATTTTGAATAAAAAAAAATGATTATAAAACAGCAGAAATTTTATTCGTACGTAATAGGAAGAGAATAATATCATAATTTTTAAAGGCGACATTATTTATTTTCTATTACTTAAATTGACTAGAAGAATAATAATTGCTATTTCAGTAAATGTAAAACCAATTTTTTATAACTTTGCAGCCCAAAACATTAAGTAATAAAGCATTGTTATCATAAAAGTATTTTTTTAATAAATGGTAAATGGTAACTGAACAAATAGTAAATTAAAATAATGGATTTCAACTACGACGTAATCGTTATTGGCGCTGGCCATGCCGGCAATGAAGCAGCGTGTGCTGCTGCAAATATGGGTTCCAAAACCCTACTAATAACGATGGATATGAATAAAATTGGACAAATGAGCTGCAACCCGGCTGTGGGTGGCATCGCCAAAGGTCAAATTGTGCGTGAAATTGATGCACTTGGCGGTCAAATGGGAATTGTTACAGATCGTTCGGCCATACAATTTCGAATGCTAAACCGCTCGAAAGGACCAGCTATGTGGAGCCCACGAAGCCAGAGCGACCGTCATAAATTTATACAGGAATGGATAAAAACAATCAGCGAAACGCCAAATCTCTATATCTGGCAGGATACAGTTACACAATTAACCTTTGACAAAAACACTATAACAGGAGTAAAAACAGCGCTAGGTGTAGAAATGAAAGCCAAATCTGTTGTTCTAACCGCAGGAACATTCCTGGGAGGATTGATGCATTTCGGAAAAAATCAATTAAATGGTGGTCGTATTTCAGAACCTGCTTCGTACGGTTTAACAGAACAGCTGAAAGAAATCGGTTTTACATCCGATAGAATGAAAACCGGAACGCCTTGCCGTATAGATGGAAGAACGATTGACTTTAGCAAAATGTCAGAACAAATCGGAGAAAATGATTTCCATAAATTCTCATTTTTGGAAGATGTTAAGCGCGATTTAAAACAAATGAGCTGCCACATAACTTACACAAACGAGCAAACCCACGAAGAATTACGGAAAGGTTTAGAATTCTCGCCACTTTACAACGGACAAATCCAAAGTATCGGACCACGTTATTGCCCAAGTATTGAAACAAAAATAGTTACTTTTGCCGATAAAACCGCACACCAATTGTTTTTGGAACCTGAGGGTGTTGATTCAAATGAATACTATCTAAATGGGTTTTCATCTTCTCTCCCACTCCATACACAGATAAATGCTATACATACAATTTCAGGCCTTGAAAACGCACATCTTTTCCGACCAGGCTATGCTATTGAATATGATTTTTTTGAACCTACGCAACTAAAACATACGCTCGAAACGAAGCTAATAAACAATCTTTTCTTTGCAGGACAAATCAACGGAACAACAGGATATGAGGAAGCAGGCGGACAAGGATTAGTTGCAGGAATCAATGCTCATATTAACTGTCATGGAGGATCGCCATTTACTCTTGGTCGTGACGAAGCTTATATTGGCGTTCTTATCGACGATTTAGTAACAAAAGGCGTAGATGAACCGTACCGTATGTTTACTTCTCGCGCGGAGTATCGACTACTACTTCGACAAGATGATGCAGACATGCGCCTTACTCAAAAAGGAATTGAAATTGGTTTAGTAAAACAAAACAGAGCCGAGCAGTTTGTATCGAAAAAAGCAGATCAAGCTCTGTTGATTGATTTTGTACGTAATTATTCAGTAAAACCAGTACATGTAAATGAGTTTTTAGCATCAATAAATTCATCGGAACTAAAGCATGGATGTAAATTATCCGATTTAATAGTCAGACCACAACTTGGAATAAATGAATTAGCAACAGCCGTACCAGCATTAAAAGCTAAAATCAGTGAAATAAAATCTCGTAATGAAGAAATTGTAGAATCGGCCGAAGTTATATTAAAGTATGAAGGTTACATTATTCGCGAAAAGTTGATTGCAGAAAAGCTACAACGATTGGAGCACATTTCACTACGCGGAAGAATTGATTACACGGGAATTCAATCATTATCAACCGAAGCACGCCAAAAACTAACTAAGATTGACCCCGAGACAATTGGTCAAGCAAGCCGCATTCCAGGTATTTCACCCAGCGATGTAAATGTTTTATTGGTAATGTTGGGAAGATGAACCCCAACCCTAAAGGGGGAACAAAAGATTATTGTTTCACGTGAAACATATCTAAGTATTTACCATCTAAAATGTACCATTTACTATTTATTAAAATAAGACATACAGCGTATTATTGAAGAATTAATACGACACTATATTATTCTCATTACTTATGCAAAAAATTAAAAAAGTTCCACGTGGAACAAAATTAATAATGAAAACAACCAACACTTTAAAAGAACAAATTAATTCACTCCCTGAAGTTCCAGGAGTGTATCAGTATTTTAATACGTTGGAAGAAATAATATATGTTGGGAAAGCGAAGAATTTAAAAAAAAGAGTTAGCTCTTATTTTAATAAAGTACACGAACAGGGCAAAACAAACGTACTGGTAAAAAACATAGCATCGCTCAAATACATTGTAGTAGCAACCGAAGAGGATGCATTATTACTCGAAAACAATTTAATAAAAGAGTATCAGCCACGGTATAATGTTTTACTGAAAGATGGGAAAACCTATCCAAGTATTTGTATAACTAACGAACCATTTCCTCGAATTTTTAAAACCAGAAACATATTAAAAAATGGTTCGTTATATTTTGGGCCATACAGTTCTAATTGGACAATAAATTCGTTACTTGATATTATTCACCAGCTGTACCCTATCCGAACATGTCGCCTGCCATTATACAACGATAGTATAAAAAACGGGAAGTTTAAAGTTTGCCTTCAATACCATATCCACAAATGCAATGGGCCTTGTGAAGCAAAGGAATCGATGGAAGAATATCGAAAACACATTGATCATGTTAAAAAAATAATTGAAGGTGATGGAAATGAAATAAGCAAAATTCTGTTTAGTCAGATGCAACAGTTAGCTTCCGAATTCAAATTTGAAGAAGCTCACTTAATTAAACAAAAATACGAATTGATTGAAAACTACCGTTCGAAATCTGTTATATCGAATACAATTCTAGAAAACACGGATGTATTTGCTTACGATGAAAATGAAAATTCAGCATACATAAATATTCTTCGTATCTCGAAAGGTAGTATTATTCAAGGTTACACAATAGAGTACAAAAAACGAATAGACGAACCAAAAGAAGATATTTTAGCCATAGCCATTATTGAACTTAGAGAAAGATTGAAAAGTAATTCAAAAGAAATTGTTCTACCTTTTAAAATTGATATTGATCTTAGTGGAATACAACTAATTGTACCTCAGCGAGGTGACCGTAAAAAACTTCTTGAACTAGCAGAGCAAAATGTACATCAATTTAAATTAGATAAGCTAAAACAAGCACAAAAATTAAACCCTGACCAACGGGCAATTCAACTGCTGGATGCTATAAAAGAAAAATTAGCCCTACCAAAACTACCTATGCAAATTGAGTGCTTTGATAATTCAAATATTCAGGGAAGTGATGCTGTAGCTGCTTGCGTGGTGTATA
Organism: uncultured Bacteroidales bacterium; assembly: GCA_903912795.1. Lineage (GTDB taxonomy): Bacteria > Bacteroidota > Bacteroidia > Bacteroidales > Paludibacteraceae > Paludibacter. Next base: position 1,596 of record CAIWIS010000700.1, on the reverse strand, counting down.
TAAAGGGTAAACCGGCAAAAAAAGAATACAGAAAATACACCATAAAAACGGTACAAGGCCCTGATGATTATGCATCTATGAAAGAAGTTGTGAGAAGGCGTTACACTCGAATAATCAACGAGGAACTTACTTTACCTGACTTGATTGTAGCCGATGGCGGCATTGGCCAAATGGAAGTAATCCGGCAAGTGATAGAAGATGAATTAAATTTGCAAATTCCGATTGCTGGTTTGGCTAAAGACGGAAAACATCGTACACATGAAGTGTTAATTGGCTTTCCACCACAGACCGTTGGACTAAAACCAACCGATCAACTTTTTAAATTCTTTGCCGGAATGCAAGATGAAGTTCACCGTTTTGCCATCACCTTCCATCGCGATAAGCGAAGCAAAACGCAAGTGGCTTCGGAACTTGATAATATAGTCGGAATTGGCGAAAAGACAAAAAATGAGCTGATTACTCGTTTTAAAAGCGTAAAACGAATCAGAAACGCTAAAATTGAAGAACTTACTGAAATTATAGGAACTAACAGAGCATCAATAGTTTATAAGCATTTTAACGATGATTTGAAGCTCTGAGAATTTAATATTTAAAAATTGCTGTATCTTTGTGGGCAAATAAACTATTCTAAATCGTCAAAAAAGAGTATTTAAGAAAAATCATAAATACAATTTCTAATCAACCAATTTCAGCATAAAGATAAATATGATATCTTTAAAAATAAAATCGATAAAAACTATAAACGAAACTGCACGACAATTTATTAATCAAATTGGAGATAGAACAGTTTTTGCATTTAACGGAAGTATGGGTGCCGGAAAAACAACATTCATAAAAGCAATTTGTGAAGAGCTTGGAGTAACCGAAACAGTAAACTCTCCAACTTTCTCCATAGTGAACGAATATGAAACTGAAGATGGTCGCATAATTTATCATTTCGATTGTTACAGGATAAATAAAATGGAAGAAGCATTGGAAATTGGCGTAGAAGAATATTTGTACAGCGGAAACCTTTGTTTTATCGAATGGTCGGAAAAAATCGCCTCACTCCTACCCGATTCGGTTGTAAATGTAGAAATTACGGAGTTGGCAAATGGGGAGAGAAATGTACTAATGTGATTATAAAAGATACAACAATGAAAATAGATAAAGTTTGGTTTGATGCTCAAAATATGTATGTTCAATTAGATAGTGGACACATAATTGGAAATCCAATATCGTGGTTTAAGCGATTAGAAAAAGCGACACTGGAACAACGCAACAAAATAGAAATTGACCCGTATGGTGAGAGCATACATTGGGAAGAAATTGACGAAGACCTAAGTTTAGAAAGTCTATTTGACTTTAAACGAGAATTGAATTATGCAAAAATATAGCTATAAATAAACAGAAATGAAAACAAAAAACAAAGTACTTGAGCAGGTTAAAGCCTCGCGAAAGCAAAGCCGTGAAGAGGAACTAAAAACGCACGGTAAAGCGATAAATTATCGCAAAATAGTGGGAAGTAAAATGGTGTATAACCGCAAAAAAAATAAGGCAGACGCTGATGAGGCGCTGCCTTTTTTATTACTAATCAAGTGTGGGCGTAACTCAAAG
>CAIWIS010000699.1 GCA_903912795.1 uncultured Bacteroidales bacterium | reverse complement strand
TTTTCGTCCGCCAACACCAATGCCCATGCTACCGCCCGATCCGCTTCCACCGCCACTAGTTCTTGTTCGACTACTTAATGTGGTAATGCCACCACCAACTCCTCCTGAGCTTGATCTAATTGAAGAAGAGGTAGATATTCCTCCAGATGAAATTGCTCTAAACGATTCTGAATTATACGGACTTGGAGCTGCTGAATAGCCATAAGAGCCATTATTTCCGGCATTTACGCCAGACATAGCTCCAATTTGACGTTCGTAATTAACGCCAGGAGATACAGCATATCTATTCTGCTCTCTGTATGCAGCATAGTGAATGTCGCCTCCTAATGGCGTATAAAGCAAGAGCAATATAACACCCGAAATTATTATAAACGACCAGATATAAATTATCTGATATTTTTTTTCCATGCGTTTCTAAATTATTACAAACAGAGTCAATATACTTGGGTTAAACATAAATTAACGATAAATAATTCTTTGAATTTTAAAAAACGAGATATTTTAAATCTTAAATTTATATCGATATTTTGTAATTTGCTAATTTTCAGTTATTTATCTTTGTTTTGTGAACATAGCATATCACGGTGCAAAAATAATAATTAATTTTTAATAATTGTGCTCATTTTAAATAAAAATACTTATTTAAAATGTCCAGCAGAAATATGTTTTTCATATCAAAATGCGATATTGGTAATAATCTACTTTAGCTAAACACATCATTTATCAAAAAAGTTTACACCAATAAGCTTATCGTACCTACCACCTATAGGGCGATAATATACATAAATGCTATATTCATTTGAAGACTGCCAAAAACTTCCTTCAATTTTTTCGATTGAAGATTTTTGTTCTCCTTTTTTTAAAAACCGATATTGATAATTGTAGCCACCTTGCTTTAAAAGCGCTCTATGTGTATACATTCCGGCATTGAAATCGTATTTTATTCGTGAATTATCATCAAAAAGATTGTAATACAAATCGCCTCCAATATAAATTTGTCCGTCAAAAAATGGCTCTTTTGCTAATAAAGTAAAGTTTACATACATATAATCTCCTTCTGTGTCAATATTTGTTTTTGACTCCTGATAATTAATTATAAATTTACCATTAGCATCAAATTCATGATTGTAAACTCTTGATTTTTGAATAACATCCTGACTTAGAAATGCTTCGTAATGTGGTTGAACGTATTTAATTCTATCAATACCACGACTAGCTGCATAAACCGACGAAATGTCAAAGCTATGAAATTCGTTTCCACCTTCAAATATTAAATTTTTATTGTTAATATAGCGTAGCGTTTTTCCATTAATAAAAGTAGGTTCGAGGTTTATAACTTCATTGTCATACCTATTGTTTTGTCTGACGCAAATTTTTAACTCATTTTGAGGGTTTTGTACAGCAATAGCATTCAAGTTTACATCAAAGTCAATTTGCTGGTAACGGCCATTTAATTCAATATCGGTATTCGATCGTATTTTCGGATTAATTGTAATTTTTGGTTCTATTATCGAAAAGCAAACTTGCGCTACGGGATTGTCGGTTTTATTATCTTCGTAAACAAATACCACATAATTTCCTGATATTTTAAAGTTTATGTCGTTGTTTGGTAGTTCGAATTGATAATGAGTATATAAAAATGTGGTTGTGTTTGATAATTGTACATCCGTTATATTATTTGTGGTGTATCCAGTTATATATTCGTTTGTTGATAAATTTGATAATGTCCAGTCGGCATTACAGTAAACAACTTTATAACTATATGCATGAGATTCATGCGATAACTGATCAAATTTTATTTTAAGCACATCGGCACTATTCAATTCTATCAAATTCGAAGAGTATTTCTCCCCAACTCTTCCAATTTGAAGAGTTTTTATACTTGAATCAAAAATCTGACTTCTATATTTCTGAGCTTGTAATGCTTCGGATAAAGTTAAAACATTAACCAACAATAGTATTGTGAAGATTTTTTTTTGCATCTAAATCAGATTTCTTTAAAAAATACTTATTTTTTCAATTTATAAAATCAATTTCTATGCCAAAGTTACAATTTTATTTTTGAAACTCAATTAAAATCATTGAATTTAAGGTGTATAATGCGCATTTTTTTCTTTAAATTGATAGATTGTGAATCCGATTATTTTCAATTTTATATTTGTAGTTTTTAATTTTATTATCAAATAACAATTATTATAATTATGT
>CAIWIS010000698.1 GCA_903912795.1 uncultured Bacteroidales bacterium | reverse complement strand
GCCGTTATTAAGCACTTCGTGCGTTAATGGGTGCTTCGCACGTAAGAAGGGCTGCGCCGTTATTTTTGATTTTTTGATTTTTTAATTCTCACATTACAATATTCTTGGCTGCGCCAAGCGGCAAAGCCGAGCGGGCAAATTAGCATATTGACACATTAAAAAAAATGACTTTCGAGCTTCAACATACCGACCCAAATTCGAACGCTCGTGCGGGAGAAATAACCACCGATCACGGTAAAATTCAGACACCAATCTTTATGCCGGTGGGAACTGTGGCATCGGTTAAGGCAGTTCATTTTCATGAATTAAAAGAGGATATTAAGGCGCAAATCATTTTAGGAAACACCTATCATTTGTACTTGCGCCCTGGTATTTCTATTTTGGAACAGGCTGGCGGTTTGCATAAATTCAATGGATGGGATAAACCAATATTGACCGATAGCGGTGGTTTTCAGGTGTTTTCGCTTTCGGCCAATCGGAAACTGAACGAAGAAGGTGCTACTTTTCGCTCACACATCGACGGTAGCAAGCATTTATTCACGCCCGAAAGTGCTGTGGATATTCAGCGGTCGATTGGTGCCGATATTATTATGGCATTCGACGAATGTACACCCGGCGATGCCGATTACAATTATGCTAAAAAATCGATGGAGCTTACGCATCGTTGGTTAGCGCGCGGCACAAAGCATTTTGATGCTACCGAACCCAAATATGGTTATTCGCAAACTTATTTTCCCATTGTGCAAGGTTGCGTTTATCCCGATTTGCGCCGTCAATCGGCTGAGTTTATAGCTTCACAAAACCGCGAAGGAAATGCCATAGGTGGATTGGCTGTAGGAGAGCCAACCGAAAAAATGTACGAAATGATAGAGGTGGTAAACGAAATTCTACCCAAAGATAAACCTCGTTACCTGATGGGCGTAGGCACACCTCAAAACCTGCTCGAAGGCATTGAACGTGGTGTGGATATGTTCGATTGTGTAATGCCAACACGCAACGGTCGTAACGGAATGCTTTTTACCTCGCAAGGCATTATGAATATGAAAAACGAGAAGTGGAAAAACGACTTTTCGCCACTGGACGAATTTGGAACTTCGTACGTTGACCACGCTTACACCAAAGCATACTTGCGCCATTTGTTTATCAGCAAAGAATATTTGGCATTGCAAATTGCCTCCATTCACAACCTGGCTTTTTACCTGTGGCTTATGGGCGAAGCACGTAAACACATACAACTAGGCGATTTTGTAATCTGGAAAGCCGAAATGATGTATCGACTAGGACGTAGATTGTAAAAAAATAATAAACGCGTTTAACCGCTTAAGTATAGTTTTATGAATTATGAAATCTTGTGTTGGATATTAATCATTTCTCTAATCATTATTGCAATAGTAATATTTGCTGAAATTAGAAATCCTAATAGCAAAATTGTAAAAAACAAAACCAAAGGAGAAACAAGATTAAAGCACATAAGAGTTTTAATCGTCTTATTGTATATTTTCATCAATATCCCTTTTATTGGAAGGTATGATTTGTATTCTGATAAAAAGACATTTACAAAATATAAAACTCCTCAAGTTGATTCAACAATGTATTTATCCAGTATCAGTAAAGATAGGAAAATTTATTATCCACTGAACAATAATTCAATCCATACCAGATACAAAAGGGTAGATTACGATTTATTTACAATTGATAAAATAACAGATGACTTTTATAACAGGAAAATTGATATTAGTCTCAAAATGGTTTTTACAAAAAGTAGTATTTTTCGCAAAGAAAAAAGGACATATCAATTGATTAGGGTGGATAGAGGCCAGGATATTGTTATTGATAATTTAAATGAAAATAGAAAAGACAGCGTCCTAAAATCATGGGGATATACTGAACAGTTATATAATGAAGATATGAGGCATTAGAATTATTTCATACCAATCTTCATCCTATATTTGGCTGGTGGAATTCCGGTTTGCTGTTTAAAAACTTTCGAAAAATGATGCCTGTCATAATAACCACAAGCAAGGGCAATATCTTCGATGTCTTTGCTCGAATGGTGAAGCATCATGATAGCATGTTCAATTCGGCGCTGTTGAATATAGTTTTTCACCGTACCTTTAAGTTCCGATTTAAAAAGACGGGCAAACGAGTTGGTTGCTAAGTTTGCAATTTTGCTCAACTGCTCGTTTGTCAATTCTTTATCAATATTTTTATCAATATACGTAATTGCTTTCAAAATGCGCTTATCGATTATCGGCAATTCCCAATTTCCAATCGAGATACTGCTCAATGCATATAATATCAAACAGTTAATATCAATTGCTGAATGTATACTAATATTATTTGGAAACTCCAATCGGTCAATTTTAACCTTATTAATTAATGAAAGCCAGTACTCATTTAGTTCAATTTCATAAATACAAGCTTTGAATTTATCGTAAGGAAAACCAAGGTTGAAATGCACAAAAAACTGATCGCATAATCCTTTTTCTCTAAAAAAATCAACTTCCGCCATGTTGCGGATAATTTCCCCTACAATACTTTCTTCCTGCTTCACAGTTCGGGCTTTTATATGAGTCGAAAACGATGTGTATGGTGGAATAAGTATAATCTTATCATTATCAAGTTCGTATTCTAGCTTGTTGAATGTAACGTATGAGCCACCCGTACAACTGTGATATAAGCGCCAAAACGGGAACGACATATTTTCGCACTCCCACTCCGAAAGCATCCAATACCTACTACAATGCAGCGAAACACGGATTTCGGCAATCTCCTGCTTTGCTTCCCAAGGATCAATTTTTTTAGTATCCGAAAGTTTTGTTAAATGTTCGTACATAAACTGCAAAATTTGAAAGATGTTTATTTTTTACACAAAGTTGTTCTGTTTATACAATTGATTGATAGTTACATTATCTATTTTTGCATTTGCAATAATAACTTATTGCACAAAAGTAGTTTTAATTCTTTTACTTTCAAAATCATTATCATGTTAAAAGGAATCTCTCCACTTATTAGTCCGGAATTGCTGGCAGTTTTGGCACGCATGGGTCATGGCGACGAAATTATTCTGGCCGATGCTCATTTCCCTGGCGAAACATTTAACGGACGTGTTTTGCGCGCCGATGGACTTCGCATCCCCGAATTGTTGGCGGCTATTTTACCGCTTTTTGAACTTGATGCATACGTTCCGCATCCACTAGCCATGATGGCTGCAGTACCCGGCGATCAACTCGATCCAACCGTAGAAGAATCGTATTTAAAAAGTATTCATATCACAAATCCGAATGTACCTGCCATTGAGCGTATCGACCGTTTTGCATTTTACGATCGTGCCAAAACAGCTTTTGCGGTGGTAATGACCGGCGAAACTGCCAAATACGGAAATATCCTGCTTAAAAAAGGGGTAACGCCAATTAATTCATAACTCATAATTCATAATTAAAATGACATATAAATCAAAAGCTGCTTTTTTACCAGGAAACAGCACTGTAGTTTTCAAAGATGTAGAATTTCCAAAACCCGGACATGGAGAAGTTTTGCTCAAAGTAAAATCATCAACAATTTGTGGTAGCGATATCCGCGCTATCTATCGCGAACACCTTGGAAAAGGTCCTGAGGGCTATCAAAACAAAATTTGTGGTCATGAGCCTGCAGGTCAGGTTATAGCTTGCGGCCCTGGCATGAAACGCTTCAAAGAAGGCGATCGCGTGGTTGTTTATCATATATCGGGTTGCGGTTGTTGCAACGATTGTCGTCGTGGTTACATGATTTCGTGCAAAAGCGAATCGCGTGCAGCTTACGGTTGGCAACGCGATGGTGGTATGGCTGAGTACATGATTGCCGAGGAAAAAGACCTTGTTCTTTTGCCGGACAGTCTTACTTACACCGATGGTGCTCAGATAGCCTGCGGTTTTGGAACTGTGTACGAAGGTTTGGAAAAAATTGGTATTTGTGGTAACGATGCTGTGCTAGTAACGGGTCTTGGCCCAGTTGGTTTGGCTGCTTTGATGCTTGCTAAAGCTATGGGAGCTCAAAAACTGATTGGTGTTGATACCGTTGCAGAGCGTTGTCAAATTGCTAAAGATCTTGGTTTGGCCGATGAAGTATTCGTTTCAGGACCAGACGTGATGGAAAAAGTAATGGCTGCCACCAATGGTAAGGGTTATGAACGTACAGTTGACTGTTCAGGTCATACTTCAGGTCGTCAACTTTGTATCCGTGCTACCCGCCAATGGGGTAAAATGGTAATGATTGGCGAAGGTGGAACCGTTGAGTTCAACCCAAGTCCGGACATTATCCACGATCAAAAAACCATTTACGGTTCATGGGTAACTTCAATCTGGCGCATGGAAGAATTAGTTGAGCGCATCGAACGTTGGGGAATTCACCCTGAAGATTTGGTTACACACCGCTTCCAGTTACAACAAGCACCTGAGGCGTACTCGCTTATGGCCGAAGGTAAATGTGGTAAAGTAGCAATTGTGTTCGACGAAGAAATCAAATAATTATGCAAACAATAGATGCTTCAAAAGTTCCATTTAAAACGCTTTATACCGGCGATAAAATCCCGGTAATTGGGTTGGGAACATTCGGCTCGGATAATTACGATGCCGAAACCATTGCGCAAGCAGTGAAAACGGCTATAAAAATGGGCTATCGTCATATCGACTGTGCCTCGGTTTATGGCAATGAAAAAGAAATCGGTGCAGCTTTGCAAGAAGTTTTTGCCGAAGGAATTGTGACTCGCGAAGAACTTTGGATAACTTCTAAAGTGTGGAACAACATGCATAAGGAGGTTGTAAAATCGTGCAAACAAACTTTAGCCGATTTACAACTTAATTACCTCGATTTGTACCTGGTTCACTGGCCATTCCCAAACTTCCACCCACCAAAATGTGATGTAAGCACCCGTCAGAAAGATGCTGTACCTTACATTCATGCCGATTACATGAAAACATGGGCACAAATGGAAAGTTTGGTTGAGAGTGGTTTAGTAAGAAATATCGGAACTTCAAATGTTACTATTCCGAAGATGAAACTGATTTTGCGTGATTGTAAAATTAAGCCGGTATTGAACGAAATGGAAATTCACCCACACTTCCAACAACCTGAATTGTATCAGTATATGAAAGATAATGGCGTGGAAGTAATTGGCTACAGCCCAATTGGCTCGCCTGGTCGTCCGGAACGTGATAAAACACCGGAAGATACTGTGGACATGGAAGACCCGATTATTGTAGCTATTGCTGAACGATTGGGTGTTCATCCGGCTGTTGTTTGCCTGAAATGGGCTGTACAGCGTGGTCAGATCACCATTCCATTTTCAGTAAAAACCGATAAAATGTACAACAACCTGAAAGGAATAACCGAAGGTCCGTTGACTGAAGAAGAAATGGTTGCAGTTTCGAAAATCGATAAAAACTGCCGTTTGATTAAAGGTCAGGTATTTACTTGGGAAGCAGCTAAAGGTTGGGAAGACCTTTGGGATTTGGACGGCACTATTACTGCTTAATGGCTTTTTTATAGTAATTCTGAGTTTGGAGAAATTCAAACTCAGAATTACTTTTTTTCTTAATCTTCTAATAAATACGTAATGAAAATAAAACCAATTTACAGAATACTTATTTTGAGTGTTATGTCTGCTTTAGTTCTTTCAGTAGCAGCTCAGACAGATAATTTACCCATTGCTCCGGGTAAGTTTAAACCTACCGACGAATCTCTACAACAATATCAATATCCTGCGTGGTTTCGCGATGCCAAATTCGGTATCTGGGCACATTGGGGGCCACAAGCTGTACCTCGTCAGGGCGATTGGTATGCCCGAAAATTGTATATGCAAGACCCAACAAGGGCTTGGGAAAGAGGAACCTATGAGTATCACCTGAAAAACTATGGACATCCATCTGTTTTTGGTTATAAGGATATTATACCTATGTGGAAAGCTGAGCGCTGGAATCCGGAAGAATTAATGAAATTGTATAAAAAAGCTGGTGCTAAATACTTTGTGAGTATGGGAACGCACCACGATAATTTCTTTTTATGGAATTCAAAATTACATGATTGGAACTCTGTAAAAATGGGACCTCACAAAGATGTGGTTG
>CAIWIS010000697.1 GCA_903912795.1 uncultured Bacteroidales bacterium | reverse complement strand
GCCAACAACAACATTACCATTACCTGTCCCCAGAGTTAAAGCATTCGAACCACTAGTAGTGTTTCCTGTTGTGGCAGTGGTTGAAGCAGTGGCAGATGATTCCACAAATGTAAGTGCGGCTGAAGCATTGGTAGCTGTTGCATTATTTGAAATGGTCAATGTTGTTAAATTTACATCAATATTTGTAACAGTGGTTCCAGCTACAATACCGGTGCCTGTAATAAATTGTCCAACTCTGATGGCGCTATTTGCAGCAGACAATGTAATTGTGGGGCTTCCATTTGTTATAGAAGCGGTCTGCTTAACATTACCAGCTGGGAAATTTGAAGCAGCAACCCATGCTGATCCATTATAACGTTGCCAACCTGTTGCTATTCCCATATTGGTAGCAGCTGTGGATCGGTAATCACCTGTAGCTGGAGTTTGGGCAGCTAAACTCCCTATAATGCAGAAAGAAATGAAAAGAAGAATTTTTGTTTTCATAATTCGAAAGTATTAATCGGCAAGATATTGTTTTTCAACAATTTAATAGTGCCACATTTTTTGTACTATTTGTTTTTTTAGTCCAGAAATCGCATCCAACTACGTGGTATAAAACAAAATTCAATTCCGACAATAATAATTTATCATCGAAATTGAATTTCTTTATTTACTAACACCTAGTCATTATAAAATAATTTTCTTTGTTGAATGTCCTGTGGCAGATTCAACCTTAACTACATACATTCCTTTTACACGAAGTGATATTTCCAAATTATCAGAGGCAATTTTACTAGTCAATATTCGTCCCTGTGCATCAAAAACTCGAACTCTTGAATTAAGGCCAAGATTACTTATTTTCAATGTTGATTGAGCTAGTGTAATTTTTGGTGCATTAGTTTCTGAATCAAAATCCTTAATACTTGTTGCGCCTTCGGCAGTTAATGAGAATGTAAGTGGAGTAGCTGCTGTTGTAGCTATAGCTGCACTCGACAAGGTAATTGTAGGATTAATTATCAGAGCAATACCAGAGTTAGCTACTGTAGCATTGGCGGATAATGTGAGTGTATAAGGTGCTGTTGCTGAAATTTCTGTAATTGTTGTACCCGGTGCAATACCTGTTCCATAAATCATCATGCCGACAGTTACATTTGACACATTCGGTACGTTGGTAACAGAGCTACTTCCGTTTGTAGTATTTCCTGTAGTGGCTAATGTTTGCGATACACCTGTAACAGTGGTATTTGTATTAATCCCAGCTCCCGAAACATATTGTCCTACAGCAATATTGTGGTTTGATTGTAATGCAACAGTTGCAGAGCCACTTGTTACATCGCCAGTAATGCTATAATTGGTAATTGTTTGATTTGAACCTTTGTCCAAGATATTACCCGAATTTACAGTCAACTGATTTAAAACTGTAGTGGTAGCATTTTGCAGAGTCACTGTTGTACCTGAGCCAGCACCTGATGCAACTACTAAATTGTAAAACTTATTGCAATTTGATTTGATAGCTGCCGCATCGGAGAAAGTAACTGTACCACCCGACATGGTTAAGTATGATGATTGAATATTAAAATCGGGATTTGCATTTGTACCTGAAGCATTATAGCTCTTGATGTTAATATTTCCACCCGTCATAATAAAGTTATGCATTGAAGCAACGTGGAAAAGTGAAATGGTGGCATTGTTATAAGTTATTCCTGCAGGAATTTCTAAGGTTCCACCACTAATTATTGTAGTACCTAATCCGCTAGCATCAAATCGTCCATTTATTTTTAATTTACCGTCTGCAATATTAAGCAAACCACTTACTTTTAATCCTGAACCATCGGTAAAGCCACATGTAAGATTTGCTCCGGCATTATTCAAATAAAGACCCGCTGTAGCTGGAATAGTTTGGTTAGTTACTGTTCCGGGAAATGCAAGTGTACTTGCGCTTGAAATTTTAAAAATACCTGAGTTCAGCTTTAATGTCACAACATTTCCATTTCCCATACTCATAACAACCGGAACATTCAATGTATTATTAATTGAACCCAATTGAAGTGTAACGTCATTGAATTTAAATACACCTGAACCAGCAAAAGTTGT
>CAIWIS010000696.1 GCA_903912795.1 uncultured Bacteroidales bacterium | reverse complement strand
TGCTGGATATGGATTTTAAATATTACCAGATTTGGGCGTATGAGTTTTCGCACTATACGCCTGAACCTCCGGGACAAAAGAAGGACGAGAATCAGATAAAATTTATTGGAGGAATGAGCGATGCACATGCCGATGCATCGTATCGCGAAATGTACGATTTTGCAGCCTACCTGCTCAAAACGTATTCGGGAACCGGTAAAGTGTTTTTGCTGGGCAACTGGGAAGGCGACTGGCACCTCCGTTGGGATTACGACCGCAGCAAACCGGCCGATCCGAAAACGATAGAAGGCATGACACGTTGGTTTCAGGTTCGCCAAAAAGCGGTGGAAGATGCCAAACGAGATGTGAAACACAAAAATGTGGAGATGTATTATTACGTGGAAGTGAATTTATCCGATTTGGCAATAGCGGGAAAAGATTGTGTTATCAACAGTATTTTGCCTAAAGTAAATCCCGATTATGTTTCGTTTTCGTCGTACACAGCCACCAATCCGCCTGCAACCGAAGCTGAAATGGACAAAACCCTAACCGAACACCTAAATTATATCGAATCGAAAATGCAACCCAAGCCAACCATCAAAGGAAAACGACTTTTTATTGGCGAATATGGCTGGCCCGAGTTAGGTTTTTATTCCAACGAACCAGCTTACCGACCTGCCGCCGAATTGGATAAGCGTGCAAAATGGGTAATGAAAACAGCTCTGAAATGGGGTTGTCCCTATATTCTATGGTGGGAAATGTATAACAATGAGCTAACGAAAGAAGGAAAAAATCGTGGATTCTGGCTTATAAACGATAAGGGAGAAAAAACACCTTTGTACTACACTCATCAGAATTTTTATACTGAAAGTAAAAAATGGATGAAAGATTTTGTTGCAAAAAACAAGAAAATGCCAACCGATGACCAATTCCGCAAAGCAGCTATGGGTTTTAAAGCATTGAAGTAGAAACAAAATAATACAACTGTTGAACAAAAAAAAGCAAGTTCACAGTAAAAATACACTCTATTTTTGCAACGTGAAAAGTGGATAAAAATTCAATATCAGCTAACAGTCTGATATATAATGTTTTTTATTCAGTTGCACCTTAAAATAATAATATACGTATGAAGAAAAGCAGATTTAGAATCTACCCAATAAGGGCATTGATTTTGATGTTTCTGGTATCAGTTATTAATGTAGCCACAGCTCAAAACTCACGAACAGTAACCGGTAAAGTGACTGATCCAAAAGGTGAGGCTATTATTGGTGCCAATGTAATTATTAAGGGAAGTAAAGTTGGTACAATTACTGACCTTGATGGTAAATACACACTCACAGGCGTTCAACCAACAAGCGTTATGGTAATTTCATATATTGGATATACACCAATATCGAAAACTGCCGGAAATCAGTCTGTTATCAATATTATACTCGAGGAAGATCAAAAAAATCTCGAAGAAGTGGTGGTTGTTGGTTATTCGAGTCAGAAAAAAGCAACGGTAACAGGCGCTATCAACAGTGTTAAAAGCGCCGAACTACTCCAAACCCCTGTTGGGAACATAAGCAATGCACTTGCCGGACGCACCTCAGGATTAATTGCCGTACAGCGCGGTGGCGAACCCGGTAAAGATCAGTCAACTCTTCGTGTTCGCGGAATTGCCACACTTAACAATGGCGAAGCTTCAGAACCGCTGGTTTTAGTTGATGGAGTTGAGCGAAACTTTAACGAAATTGATGCCAACGAAATTGAGACAATAAATATCCTGAAAGATGCTTCGGCTACAGCCGTTTTTGGTGTTCGTGGAGCTAATGGTGTTATTTTAGTTACCACCAAAATTGGCCGCGAAGGAAAACCAAATGTGTCGTACACTTCAAATATAGCACTTCAAAATCCAACCCGATTACCTAAATCGGTCGGAAGTGCCGAATATGCCATGCTTTATAATGAAGCTTGGCAAAACGACGGTAATACGGATAAAATATTTTCAGATACTGATATTGAGTTGTACAGAAACGGAACAAGTCCGTACACGCACCCAAACAACGATTGGTACAATTTGATGATTAAACCCCTTGCAGCGCAACAACAACACAATATAAATGTATCGGGCGGTGCAAAAAATACACGTTATT
>CAIWIS010000695.1 GCA_903912795.1 uncultured Bacteroidales bacterium | reverse complement strand
TTCAGCTACAGATTTACGTATAACATTCGCTACAAGGATTTTAACTTGCGCTTTAACACTATGAGCTCCGAAAAAAATTATATTTTAAATTCCGGCATACAACAATCATATTTAGATGGAAGGTACAGACTGAACGACAAGTTATACCTAACACTTTATGCAAATCGCCAGCTCTATGCAACTTCGCGTTTTCCTTCAAATTTTAATAACCCTGTGAATTATAATCTTTCCGATTATGCCCGATTAAGTATGTCCATTTATGCCTCTAACATAATATATCAAATAGGGCCAAACTATAATGGATCAAGCCGACAAATGTTTAGTGGGGCACAAAACTTTAAAAACGAATTCATAACCTATCAGCCAGGAATTTGGTCATCGGCAACTGTTAAACTTGGTGGCTATCGCTCCATCACCCCTAACCTTACCCTTAGTAATATCCGATTCAACTTTAAAACTACTGACCCTAGTTTAAAAAACTTCGAACTTAACAATAATTTATTCTATACCGTAGGGTTAAATTATTTCGATAATGTTTGGCGTGTAAATGCTTACTATACAAGTGGTTCCACTAGCGACCTGTACCGCAGTGTACAAGTCGACGAACAACCAACACTGTCGAGTAGTATTCAATTCAGGCCTTCGTATGAAAATTACTTTTTCAACCGCAAAATAAAACTCAGCGCTTACCTGAATTATGCTTATTATATGCCATCGGGGCGCGAAAACATATCATACAATGTAAAGTACGATCATTTTTTGAAAAATGGTTGGAATTTATCCGTAAGTGGATTTATGTATACGAATATACGAGTTCTTGACGATGAAGCAGGACGTGTATCGACTAAAGATTTGAATTTCGTAGTAGGTATTAATAAAGCATTTAACATACAACAACCACGCTTGAAATATCATAATTTAAAGGCGGTATTCTTTAATGATTTAGATGGAAATAGAATTAAATCGGACAATGAACCTCCAGTATCGGATATATTGGTAACAATTGAGAAAGATCAACTCAAAAACAATGAGATAAGTACTATACCCGAAATAAAATTAATATCGGATGTTCGTGGTGAAGTATTAATCGAAAATTTACCACGTGATAGGTATAATTTAAACTTTGATCCGCTTACCAACCTTCAATATCTCTATTTTTTAAATGGTACTGAACAGGGTTATTACAACGAAAAAGACAATACCTTGTTTATACCACTTGCCGAAAGTTATAAAATAAAAGGAAAAATTATATTGGCACGCGATGCCAATAGTACCGAGGGTAAAATTGATTTAAGTGGTGTACGAGTTACTGCCCGAGGTAAAAATGGAGAGAACTATTCCGTGTTAACCGATAATTTTGGTGCTTTTATTCTTAGCGTACCCAATGCTGATAAATACTCAGTAAAAGTGAATAATGTTTTTGGTGAGTATTTCCGTATTGATAACGACGAAATTCAAGTACAATTCACTCAGAACAAAACTATTAACGTGGATTTTATATTTGTGGAGAAACGACGCGAAATACAATTCGATAACGGAAATCAACTCTATAAATTCAATAGCATCGGTAATCCGTAATGAATATCAACGCGTATACTCGGCATGATACTGAATATCGTTAATACCATCATAAATTACATAATCCAACACCATCTGCTTAAAATCAGCACTAACAGTACCAGATCCTGATTTAATTCGAATATTAGAATTCTCGGTGGGTGGAAATGTGAGTTTATTCTCAATTACAGTAAAATTTATATCGTATTCGCCCGAAACGCCAATATTATGAAAATTACTGAATAAATAATTGGTATCGCCACTTTTGGATTTAAAAATATCTATCAGATACGTGCGTTGTCCCCTTTGCGAAGTTTCACTACATTTCCAAGCTCCTTTAATACTTGTATAATTTACTGGGTCATTACTAACACAGGCACTAAAAATCACAAGTATCAAAAACAATGATACAACTATATTATTTTCGCTTTTTCTTAGGTATAATTTCGCCATTTTTGTAATATGTTGTTTCTACCAATTTACCATTCTGATTGTATGCCTTTGCTATACCGTTTCGCTGACCTTTTTCAAATGTTATTTCGGACATTAATTTTGAATCTTTATAATAAGTAGCCCAAACACCCGATTTGTAATCATCAACATAAATTCCCTTGTTCTTAAGTTCTCCTGTTTCGTAGTAAAAAAGCCACTCACCCACTGCTTTTCCATTCTTGAAATTTCCTTTTTGTTTAATTGCACCATCAGGATAATTAATTACCCATTCGCCATCGAACACATCATCCAAATATTTGCCCGAAGTATAAACATTTCCATTCGGAAAAAGCGATTTCCATTTGCCATTTTTCTTATTGCCTTTGTAAGGCCCGGTTTGTCTTACAACAACTACAGTTGAGTCGTAAAACTCCTTTACTACACCCTGAATGCTATCATTTGTATATAAGCACTCATATTTTAAATTTCCCGAAGGATAAAACCATGATAATTTACCATTTAATCTACCATTTCGGTACTGACATATTTTATTTACAGTTCCATTAGCATAATCCTTGTAATAATCAATAAACTGACCATCGCAGAACCCATTTTTCATAATAGCACGGTCACGTATATTTCCATTTTCAAAGTAAGTTACCGAAAAACCATCCTCTATTCCCATAGTATACGAACGCATAATTCTTGGTCTACCATCCTCGTAATAAGCCTTAAAATCGCCATCGAGCAACCCTTCCTTATACGTACCTGTTTCTTGAATTTTTCCGTCTTCGTAGTAATTAATCACAACTCCATGCAGTTTATCTTGTTTATATTCAGCATGCTGCATTAACTGCCCTGTTGGGTAATAAAATTTCAACGTACCATCAAGTAAACCCTTATCGTATTGAAGTTCTTGTTTTAAAATACCATTATCGTAATAATCCACCCATTTGCCGTCGAGCTTGTCATAGTCGTATAAACCCTCTTGCCATAATTTTTTATCAGCATACCAAATAGTATAAAATCCGTGTTTTACGGTTCCTAATTTTTGATGGTCTATTACAAAATAAACTTCTTTGGGCTGTTTTTTTGCTTCATCATAAAAAGTGGAAACTTTACGTTGAGCAGTAACATAAACAGACAAAGCAATAAAAACAAAAATAATATATAAGCGATTGGTTATCATTTTATTTCGAGCATAAGTTGTGTTCCACCTAGTGGTTGACGGTGACCATAATCAATAATTGCACCTAAAACATATTTTCCTTTTACTGCAATGCGTGGCATTTGTAAAGTTACTTTACGTGACGCATCAGGATAAACTGTTGTTTTAACTACACTGAATTTTTCTTCTTTACCAGTCTGTAAATTAGCAAGTTGTAAATATACATTCGCATCAATAACTTTATCACCTACGTTGGACACCATCACTTCAAATTGTTGCAATTTATCTGACTTTTTTGTAATTTCTTTTAAACCGTTAATCGTAGCTTTATAATTAGTATTGCTACGTGGCGACTGTTTTACCATTACTACAATGCGAGGAACTAACAAAACCCCTGTGGCAAGAGTTTTATCCGCTTCGAATGCCGATTGTTCTTTGGCAACTTCGACATGCACCATACACCAACGCGACGAAAAGCCATCTTTAGGAACCGTCATCATTACATCGAGTTGTGCAGTTTGATTAGGATTTAATTCAATAAACGACGGACTGATATTTATCCAATCAGCACATGAGCGCTTACTGCTACCGAGTGGTACTATTTTTCTATTTCCATCAGCATCCAAAATAAAATCCGATATTTTTAAATTGTATTTTTGAGGCTGAGCTGAGTGATTGATAAGTGTAAGTTGCTTTTTCTGAATCTCGCCAGGCTCGGCATTGAAATTCATTAATACTGGCGAAACTTCAAAATCCTGAGCAAACATCATTCGCACCAATAACGACATGAATATAATTAAAACAAATTTACGCATAACTATCTTATTAAAGGGAATTCTAGTTGAAATTAATATTGAAAATATTTATCAGACAAAAATACAATTTTGTGAGCAAATATACATAAGCAAAAGGATTAAAAATTCAAAACCTATAGATTTTTTGTTCATTTTAAAGCTATTATTCATTAAATCATGTTTTTTTATTCCTATCTTTGTTGTTCAAACGACTAAATATGAAGAAAATATTCATTTTTATTGCATTTTTCAGTATTGTAATTAGTTGTGCCAATAAATCGCAACAACAAACCGAAGATAAAAAGCCCGTTAATGTTCCGACCTTTAATGCCGATTCGGCTTATTATTTTGTAAAAACTCAGGTCGATTTTGGTGCGCGTGTGCCGAACACGGAAGCTCACAGGCAATGTGCAGCATATCTTTCGCAAACTCTCAAGCGTTTTGGAGCTGAGGTAATTGAGCAACGAACCGTACTTACTGCCTTTAATGACGATAAACTCAACGCAGTGAATATAATTGGCTCATTCAATCCTGAATCCTCAAATCGGGTCTTGCTTTTTGCACATTGGGATTCGCGACCGTGGGCCGATAACGACCCCGACCCTGCCAATCATAAAACGCCCGTAATGGCTGCCAACGATGGTGCGAGTGGTGTAGGAGTATTGCTCGAAATGGCACGTCAGTTCAGCATTCAAAAACCCGAAATTGGAGTAGATATAATATTTTTCGATGCCGAAGATTATGGTGCTCCGCAAAATCATCCCGGCGCTTCGGAAGATGCTTGGTGTTTGGGAACGCAGTATTGGGCTAATAATCCTCACAAAGCAGGCTATACAGCTGAATTCGGAATTTTACTCGACATGGTTGGTGCACCCAATGCTACTTTTTACAAAGAAGAATTTTCAATGTATTATGCTGCAGGAATTGTAGAAAAAGTGTGGTCGATGGCTGCTAAACTAGGCTTTAGCAATTACTTCAGAGATGAAAAGATAGGTGCAATTACCGATGATCATGTTTATGTAAATAAAATAGCAGGCATTCCGAGTATCGATATTATTCAGTACCGAAACGAAGGACAAAATTCCGGATTTGGGCATTATTGGCACACCGTGAACGACACCATGGAAAACATTGATAAAAACACCCTTTTTGCGGTAGGTACAACAGTGATGCATGTAGTGTATAATGAATAAAGCCCCCTAAATCCCCCTTTGGGGGACTTAAAGAGTGGATAGCAAATTATCAATTTCTCGTCTTAATTCCCCTTTTGGGGGTTAGGGGGCTGGAATTAAACAATTAATTATGTCAGTTAGATTTAAAAAAATAGCAGTAAAAATAGGCAGCAACGTACTTACCCGAACAGATGGTACGCTGGATATTACACGTATGTCTGCATTAGTCGATCAGATAGCTGTGTTGCACAAAAAAGGAGTAGAAGTGGTGATGATTTCGTCGGGAGCTGTGGCTTCAGGGCGAAGTATATTGGGACTTAACAAGAAATTAGATGTAGTGGATCAACGTCAGCTTTATTCGGCTGTTGGTCAGGCAAAGTTGATTAATCACTATTGGGATTTGTTTCGCAACCATAGCATAACGGTAGGTCAGGTTCTTACTATGAAGGAAAATTTTGGCAGTCGCCGTCATTACCTGAATCAGCGCAACTGCATGCAAGTGATGCTCGACAACAAAGTAATTCCTATTGTGAATGAGAACGATACCGTGTCGGTTTCGGAGCTTATGTTTACCGACAACGACGAACTTTCGGGACTTATTGCTTCGATGATGGATATGGAAGCATTGATAATTCTGAGCAATATCGACGGCATTTACAATGGTTCACCTACAAATCCTGAGTCGAAAGTAATTCGCGAAATTCAGAAGGGACAAGATATATCGGACTTTATCCAAACCACCAAATCCACATTCGGACGAGGCGGCATGGGCACCAAAACCACCATTGCACGCAAAATTGCCGACGAGGGAATAGATGTTTTTATTGCCAACGGCAAAACAGATAATATTTTACTGAAATTGCTCGATAAAAAAGCCGATGTGGTTTGCACCCGTTTCGTTGCGTCTTCCGACGAAGTGTCGAGTGTAAAGAAATGGATTGCACACAGTCAGGGTTTTGCCAAAGGCGAAATTCATGTGAATGAAAACGCCGCCAAAGCTCTTAACGGCGAAAAAGCAGTGAGTCTGTTACCCATTGGTGCAACTAAAATTGTAGGCGATTTCGAAAAGGACGATATTGTCAAAATCATCGACCACGCCGGACATTCGCTCGGTATTGGAAAAGCGCAATACGACAGCACAAAATCCCGCGAACTACTCGGCAAAAAGAACCAAAAACCATTGGTACATTGCGATTATATGTATTTGGAATAATTGCAGATACATTATTCTACATATATTTGACTGTTAAATTCATATAGTACAATCTTTGTTTAAAGTTTAGGTATGATAAACGATAAAATAATTCTATCCAATTCTTTTGTTCAGGATATTAAATCTATAATTGGACAATCACGCTCGCAGGCAGTTCGCAGTGTGGAGTTTTATCGTGTGGAGATGTATTGGAAAATGGGTGAGCGCATTTTCAATGAAGAGCAACAGGGAAAAGAGCGCGCTGATTACGGTAAATATTTATTGCGCAATCTGGCAAATGAAATTGAACCTGAATTTGGTAGTGGATTTTCGCTTAGGGTTTTGGAGCAGTGTCGTCAATTTTATCGTGTTTTTCCAATTGCGAACGCACTGCGTTCGCAATTGAATTGGATGCAATATAGATTGCTAATGAGTATTGATGATAAAGATAAGCGTGAGTATTATGAACTCGAAGCCGTTAAAAATGGATGGACAGGTCGAGAATTAGAAAGACAAATTTATTCCAATTTATATGAACGTCTGCTATTAAGTAACGATAAAGAATCGGTAATGGCAGTTGCACGGAACGAACGATTGCCCGAATTACCACAAGAAATTGTAAAAGATCCTATGATGCTTGAGTTTCTTGGACTTGAGTGCAAATCGCACTATTATGAGAAAGAGTTGGAAACTGCACTTATCGAACATTTACAACAATTTATGCTGGAATTGGGTAATGGTTTTTCGTTTGTAGCGCGACAAAAAAGGTTTTTGATTGAAGATGATGAGTTTTTTGCAGACTTGATATTTTACAATCGGTTATTGCG
>CAIWIS010000694.1 GCA_903912795.1 uncultured Bacteroidales bacterium | reverse complement strand
CTTTTGAGTATGGCTTTCGCATCGCGTACATATTTTGCTTTAGCCGAATACGAGCCGGCTCCGTTTTCGTCCAATACAATTTCATCCTCCAGTATCATGCGTTCGGTAATTTCAATGGGCACTTTGTATTTTTTATCCCACAATTGCAAGCCAATTTTCAATCCTTTGGCGTGTGCATATTTCACCAATCGGTCAAAAATAGGATGCATAATTTCTGATTTGTAAAAGTCAACGCCATTGCGTGAACTTAGAAAAATCAGGGTGTATTTGCTAAACTGTGCTAAACTATCGATTTTTTCCTCGTTTCGTTTGGCATCGAACATGTCTTTGGAGAAAAACCAATAAGCTACATGCGGATGATTGACAGCATCGAATGCTGCAACCTGATGAATGTTGGACTTGGTTTGGGCATTGATGCCAATATTTAATTGCAACAATAAAATCAATAAATATAGGAAAGTGGATTTTTTTATAGACATGATTATAAGAAGCTTAATAGATGAAGACAGAAATAATGAACACAAAAATGGCTGTCCAACAAATAATTGTAACACTTTTTGCAAAAGGACAGCCAAAAGAATAATGGCAATAGAACGCAAATTACACAAATGAACGCAAATATTAAATCACGTATTAAAAATCTGATTTGTGAAAATTTGCGTTATTTGCGTTCAAAAAAACTATTGTGCAGCAACAAACGCCACATCATCAATCCAGAACGTTTTTGGGTATGGACCTTCGGGAAGTTTTTTGGTGTTATTCGGACGAATAGAAATGCGCATCAAATCCAAATCTTCGGGAGCCCAACTGCTCAAATCTACTTTGAGTTTGAACTGTTTCCATTCGGTTGAAGTTGTGAAATTACCTGTAAACGGTTCGGCGCCATTATTAGTCGATGCTTGTGTTGCTTTCAATACATCCAGTGCAATTGGTAAGCCTTCAATATCCGATTTCGCCCAGAACGAAACTTCGTAGGTGCCAGAAGTTACGCCTTTCAACACCTGAAATACTTTAATGTCATTTCGGTTTGTCTGACGAATAATGGTCAGGGTCAGTGCCTGATTTCCGCTTTTTTTATCAGCTGTTGTAATTTCGGAAGTACCTTCGCAGCAACCGTTTTCGCAGCCACCTTTTGAGAAGGACACAAACCATTTACCAAAAACAGTCATTTTATTAGTTCCACTGTTGTTAATAATATAGTTTTTTACAGTTGGACTCATGGCTTCGAAACCACCATCAGTTACCAAATTTGTTTGTGCGAAAAGTGAAGAAGCGGACAAAATGAGAGCCGCAAGAATGATTTTTGTTTTCATTTGTTTATTTTTTTTATTCAAGTATTATTAATTTATCAGAATGCCTCTGCAATTACATCAGTTACATATACATTTCCGTATTTATTAGCAACAAGTCGGTATTTTACAGGAGATTTGCTAGTTGCATTTTTTGGCTCCCACATAACGCATGTGCCAGTTGGAGGTGCATCAAGTTCAATTTCATCAACCAAAACCCATGTGCCATTCACTAATTTTTGCAGAGCAATACCCCGTTTAGTATCTTTACCATTCGACTGAACGCCTAAAACTAATTTACCACACGATGGAAGTTCAGGAAATTCGAGATAAGGTACGACATCCTTTTTTGTCATTTCAATATTCACCCGACCTTTTGAACAATTACAAGGTTGTGCTGGCGACGAATTGGAAAAATATCGGCATTGATACGCAGTAAAAGTAGCGTCTTTACCGTTCACTTTGGTTGCGATACTAAAATCAGTCCAGGCTTCTTTTAAATCAGCCATCTTAAGCATGAAGTTTTCGTTAATAAGCACGGTTTTTTGTCCAAAAACACTAGTTACTACCAATAAAAGAGCAATTAACAATTTATTTTTCATTTGAATTAAAACTTAAAAGATTATTTTGAAACTACTTTAAGAGTTTGATAATTTGTTGAATTGCTTAGTTTTACAACTACAAATCCATTGGCTGCAAAGCTGTATTTGCCATCATTCACCACACTTTCGTGTATTAATTGTCCGGCTGCATTGTAAGCACTCAACTTACTTCCATTCTCTACATTTGAAATATAAATCTGACCGTTGACAGCATGAATATTCGCAGTTGCTCTATCGAGTTTTATTAAACCCGAAGCTACTTTTAATACAATAATTGGATCGGCTGGAGCAGCAGCAATCTGAATGGTTTGAGTTCCCGATGCAAAATCAACTCCATCAACTGCAAGTGCGTAACCCGCAGGTATTGTAGCCACCAAAGTCATTGGAAAATTCATTTTTTTCTTTACGTCAAATATTTGACTGTGAATATACGAGCCCACATTGGCTGCCGTAAAAGTTTTTTTGAAAACGATTTTGTTTGTAACTTTCAAATCGCCAGATAAAGCCAATGCAATAGTTGAATCGGCCAAATAGCCATGCTGTTTATTATACAAAGTATCAGGAGGAGTAATCGCTAATAAAGCATTTCCCGTTACAAAATGAGTTCCGTTGGCAATAGTATTTGTAAAAGTACATGCACTTGTTGTACTGGCAGCACTTACAAACATTACGTCGGAATAACGAGAACTTTTTACAGTTCCAATATTATTGTAATTAGATAATAAACAACCATTTAATGTGAATTGCATCTGTGCATTGTAGTTATCTACATCTATGGCCGCACGGCCCGATGTGGTTCTAGAAGAATAATTTCCTATTAAACTGCAATGAGTCATATTTAGGTTATTAAGTAAACTTCCTGTAGCATTATTAAACCAAATAACAGAGCCCTTACCTGTAATTGAACTATTGAGAAAGATTGAACGATATACATTAAAATTACTTCCATATCCACTTGTTCCAACAATGTAAAAGCAACCTCCATTGCTAGTATTATCAGTTGTAACTGTACATTGGTTAGTATCAAAAATACAATCTTCGATATTTACTGTCATATTTGTACCAAAATACCCAACAGCTCCACGTCCGTAAGCACTATTGTTTTTAAAAACAGAGTTTTTAATATTAATAGTTTTTGGGGTTGTACCATTATTAAAATAAAATGCACCTCCATAACCACTTCCAGAAGTCCAGTTTGCCTGATTTCCGTCAAAAGTACAACCATCAATCGTTACCTTAATGTCGTAAGCAAAAGCTGTTTGCATTGCCAATGCACCTCCTATTGTGTTTGTAGTTATATTATTACTAAAAGTAAGATTTTTCAAATCAATATCGCCCTGTGCGGTAGTTATGGTCATGGCTGCACCTTGAGCAACTCCACTAAAACCTTCGAAATAAAACCCATCGATCGTAATTTTATTGCCTCCTGAAGCGGTTATAGCATTTATATTTAATGCTCTTGAAGTGCTTCCTGCATCGGGTTTGAAAATGGATTTATTGACAGCAATATCGCGTTTTGTTAAATCCGTTCCGGTTGAAGTTACATTATATCCACCAAAAACAGTTACATACTTCGAAATGCTGATTTGAGTCGTGCGAAGGTAATCGCCTGCCGCAACGTGAATTACATCGCCATCGGCAATACTGGAACCTCCTAAGTAGCTGATATTTGCTGCATTTTCCCAGCTTTCGCCGTTTCCAGATGCATTTTGACGAATAAATACGTCTTTTGCACTAGCTACACCTGCCACCAAGCAAATTGCAAGTAGCATAGTTATTTTTTTAGTTATTACTGTTTTCATAATATTTTTATTTAACAAGGATTTTTGAAACGAATGAATTGATTTTTACGATTATGAAACCGCTTGCAGCTAATTCCATTGAATTTGATTTAGCAATTTGGTTGCTGATTAGTTGACCGTTTGCATTGTAAACTTTAACCACATCACCTGTATTTAAACCACTGATTGACAGCATACTGTTGACTGAAGTAAGTTTGAATTTTGAAGCTTCGTTTGATTTAGTAGCCGTAGTTCCATCTACAGCAAGTGTAATTACAGGGTCTGATGCAGAAGCAGCAATGTTTATCGTTTTTTCGCCCGCTGAATAATCCACTGCATCAATAGTTAATTTATAACCCGAAGGAATGGTTGCCTGCAAAGTCATAGGGAAACTCATTTTTTTCTTTACATCAAATATTTGCGCATGAACAAAAGCACCAACATTGGAAGCGGTAAAAGTCTTTTTAAACACTATTTTATCGGTAATTTTTAAATCGCCAGAAAGTGCGAGATTAATAGTGGAATCAGCTAAATAGCCCGTAGTTTTGTAAAGTAATGTTGGCGAAGTTGCTGCAAATGCATTACTTGAACTAAAATACTCACCATTTAAAATTGAATTTGAAAATGTAGAAGTAACAGCATTTAATACTGTAGGAGTATTTGAAAGATTTTGAAAGTCAGCACAATTCGACTGTTTTACAGCCGATGCGTTGTTGTTATAGTTTGAAAGAACGCAACCATTCAAAATTATATCAATGTTAGTAGTGAAGTTATCAGCATCAATTGCAGAGCGAGCCGAAGTTGTCCGTTTGGCATAATTACCAATTAAACTACAATTAGTTAAGTTCAAAGTGTTTTTGGGAGTTGTATTAAACCAAAACACAGAGCCTTTAGCAGTACCCGAGCTATTTACAATAACTGTGCGTGTCAAATTAAATGTATTACTAGCAGTTCCTCCAGCAACATAAATACATCCACCATTTCCATTGGCATAATTATCAGTTGTGTTTGAAGAATAATTTGTATCAAAATAACAATCGGTAATATTACAGGTAATTAATGTTGAGAAATACAATGCACCTCCACGACCATAAGCTGAATTATTTTTGAATAAGCAGTTAGTGAAATTGAATATTTTTGTATTTGTAGTTCCATTATTACAGAATAGAGCGCCACCATATCCATTTGCAATTGTAGGAGCTGTATTAGCTTGATTACCCTTAAAATTACAATTGTCAAAAGAAACTGTTATATTATATGCTATATTACCCATATAAATTGCACCTCCATTGGCATTAAGTGATACATTGCTTATAAAATCACAATTTTTAAACTCAATATTTGCTTGTGATGAAGTAATGTTTAAAGCAGTACCACCATTTGCTGTAGCCATGGTGAAGCCTTTAAAATTAAGTCCATCTAATACAAATTTCTGTCCTGCAACAGTAGGAGCAGTTGTGGCATTAAGAACTAAACAACGGGCTGTACCACCAGATGTAGGAGTGAAAATGGTTGAGTCAGCAACTAAATTGCGAGTTGGTAAATCAGTTCCAACTGAATTTGCAGGATAACCACCAATTATGGAAATATACTTGGTAACAGATTTAGAAGTAGAACTTTCGTAAGTTCCAGCAGCCATATAAACGATGTCGCCATCGGCTAGCCCAGCGGGAGTTCCTGCTATAACCGAAATATTTACCGGATTATCCCAACTTGTACCTGCTCCAACGGTGGTAGGTGCATTGGGTTTTACGTACCATGTTGCAGCATTAGTTGACCCAATAATCACAATTAGCAAAATTAAGGTAAGAAAGAAATGTAGTTTTGTTTTCATAATGAATATATTTTTAAGATTATAATTTGTTTCGTTTTTCATTGAGTAAGAATCACGATACAAATATAGTTTGGACTAAGCAAAATGGGTAGTAAAATAATTTCAAACTAAAGGAGAAATGTTACATCTCTGATAAAAGCCCATGTAACGGTGCTTTTGAGACTCGCATTTCTCCTTTTATAACAAAAAATCTATTGGTAAGTTTTTTATTATTAGCCCAAAATAAAATTAAAAATTATCGG
>CAIWIS010000693.1 GCA_903912795.1 uncultured Bacteroidales bacterium | reverse complement strand
GGAATTGTATCGGGATCATCACATCATTTCCCTAACTTCTTTTTTAAGCATTTCGGTTGCGATCTCACCTGGTGATTTTTCGCTTTGTGTGTAAATTTCAATAATGCGTTCAGCTAAAGCAGCTGCAGGCATTTCGGGTGCAAATTGCGATGCACACATGTTAATCAATTTTATCAAACTCTCCTCAGTTGCTCTTATAGCAGTCCAAAGCTCGCTACTAACATATATTTGTTGCGAAACATTATGGCTAAATTCTTCACGGATAGTGGAAAGTAACTGAGCTTGCAATCCAAAGCAAGTCATTTCGGGCTGAATGATATTTATAATAATTTTGTTTGGTGTAGTGCGCTCAATTACAAGCATTAAACGTTCGTATGCGCGTAATCGTAAAGGTGTAGTTGCCGATAAACTCGATTTGCGAAGTTCATAATTTCGTCGGTTTTGGTCGTTTTTGAGCATTTTATCTAGTAAAATATATGCCGTAACGAGAACCAATAATGCTGGAATTGTAATTTGAAGTATCTCGGTCATAACCATTTGCAAATTAGTTAAATGAAAATCAAATCTCTGTTTCTATCAAATAATTATTGCGTTCGGTAGAGTTTCGGGCTATTAGTTCGCCAATAAATCCTGTGAGGAATAGTTGCGTGCCAAGTACCATAGCTAGCAATGATAAATAGAAAAATGGAGTATTGGTAACCAAAGGTGCGGGCACATGATTATATAAGCAAATCAATTTGTTTACAATAACTGCAACTGTTGCAAAAAAACCTAACAAAAACATCATACTACCTACCATGCCAAAAAAATGCATCGGTTTTTTACCAAAGCGCGATAAAAACCACAAACTAATAAGATCCAAATAGCCATTTACAAAGCGGCTTAGTCCAAATTTAGTTTCGCCAAACTCACGCTTACGATGTTCCACTACTTTTTCGCCAATTTTTTTGAATCCAGCATTTTTTGCCAAATAAGGTATATAACGATGCATTTCGCCATAAACCTCTATGTTTTTTATCACAATATTTTTATAGGCTTTCAATCCACAATTCATGTCGTGAAGTTTTAGTCCTGTTACTTTGCGAGCTGTGGCATTGTAAATTTTCGAAGGTAAGTTTTTTGCCAATTTTGAGTCGTAACGCTTTTTTTTCCAGCCCGATACAAGATCAAAACCATCTTGCGTAATCATACGATATAATTCTGGAATCTCATCCGGACTATCCTGCAGGTCGGCATCCATAGTAATTACCACATCACCTTTAGCCGCTTTAAAGCCGCAATACAAAGCAGGTGATTTGCCATAATTGTTTCTGAATTTTATACCACGTACAGTGTTATACTTGAGTTTTAACTCCTCAATCACTTGCCACGAACGATCGGTACTACCATCGTTTACAAAAATTACTTCGAAAGATAGTTTATTGGTAATCATTACCTTTTCAATCCATTCGTAAAGTTTTACGAGCGACTCGTCCTCGTTATATAGTGGTACTATTACAGTAATATCCATTGTTTGTTTCGCGTTATTTTGCTTCGCCGTTTTTGGCACTTCGTGCGTTATTTGGCTACGCCGTTATTTGTTGTTATCTTTTGTCAACAAGTCTGTTATCCGTTGTTTGGCGTCAGTCGTCTACTCTTCAAAAATACTTTTTTCTTTTTTCAAAAATAAAGCTAAAATCAAACTCCAAAATGCTGCTACAATTACACTACCAAAAACATTAAATAATGCATAAGGAGCTGGTTTGAAAACTGCATTCAAAATGTCGTAGGTTTTATCATCGATATTTATATTCATTTTTTCGTATATCATTAACGTGTCATTGAGCATAACACCTAAAAAATCAGCATTTAGTAATGCATAGATAAGCATTACCAACGAACCTATAACCGCTCCGTAAATATATACTCTGAATATATAACCAAATGCTTGGTTATAAGTCATGCTTTGATCGGTTTGTGCATCGCGAAATTTTTTGGTTGCTAAGTAAAGAAAAACAATAATACCAATAGATAAAAAAACTGAAAATGAAGAAAGTACAGGTATTTTTAATGCAGTTATAAGGAATTTTACGGCAATCATTGCACCTACAATTAGTCCGTTTTGAATGGCTGATTTATTCGAATTTTGATCCATAATGTTTATTTTTAAATATTCGCACAAAATTACTAAAAATGTGGCACATACGAAACACCTCAATTATTGGTAAATTGAGAAATCAACATTAATAATTGATATCTTTTTGAAATGATAAATTCAAACAATTTTCAAAAATGCATTCCATAAGGCATCATCAGTAGGAGTAGGAGCTGTAATATCGATTATCTCCTTCGAAACCGGATGAATAAACGACACATTTCGAGCATGCAAACTAATCCCACCATTGGGGTTTGAGCGCGCAAAACCATATTTTAAGTCACCTTTTATGGGACAGCCCATTTTAGCCAACTGACAACGAATTTGATGATGACGACCAGTTTCAAGGTGTACCTCCAGTAAATGATATGTGTCCGACGAAGCTAATAAACGGTAGCTTAACGCTGCTTTCTTTGCTTCGGGCACCATTTTGGTGTGAGCGGTTGTTTTGTTTTGTTTTTCGTTGCGCACTAAAAAATGCTCCAAACGTCCTTCTAGCTGTTCGGGTTTGTTTTTAACAACTGCCCAATATGTTTTTTTAATCTCCTGATTTTTAAACATCTCGTTAAGTCGGGTTAATGCTTTGCTTGTTTTAGCAAAAAGCACCACGCCACTTACAGGCCTATCAAGCCTATGAGTAACCCCTAAAAAAACTTCGCCAGGTTTATTGTATTTCTCTTTCAAAAACTTTTTAATTGTTTCCGATAGCGGTTCATCGCCTGTTTTGTCGCCTTGTACAATTTCCGAACAGGTTTTATTTACAGCAATTATATGGTTATCTTCGTAAAGAACTGTCATTTATTTGATAATTGGATAGTGAGATATTTTGATAATAGGATATTTGGAAAAATACGAAATTATGTTTTTGTTTTTTTTATGAGAATTTGCCATAGTCCACTGAAAATTGTAAGATAGCGATAAGGGTAATAAAACATATACAATTTGTGGTTTTTTATTGCGTATTTTTCTATCATAAATTTTTTTGGAGGAAAAAATAAATCAATTAAATATTTTGCAATATCCCATGGATTTTTCAGCATCCGAAGGCTGTTGATATGTCCTGGAATGGCCGTTGTGGTTGTTTCAACATATTTATATCCCTGGATATACCGAACAAACTGTGTCCTGATTTTGTCATCCACTTTTGAAGAATATTTATCCAATATTTCCTCTGGAATAACGCTTATTGAATAAAATTGTTGTACCAAAATTAGGTATTTAAATACAGTTTCAGTGGCATTGTATACGTCGCAAAGCTTAATAAAAGAGTTCCAATAATAATCTTCGGGCAATGAATTTATTAAATTTACAATGTCGGTAAACGACGTGAAATTCACATTTCCTTCGTCGAAATGCTTATGTGTATGCAATGTAATGTGAATTAATTGATGCATAAAGTCTAACGCAAATACCTTACTTCCGTTAATCTCAACTGGAATTCGTGTTGCAAAAACCCTATCAATATTCATTTCGTAGGGCTGGTTTGCACTATGAAGTTTGATATGTAATTCAACCGAAACTCCATTTAAATACATAGGTGGCAGGTGTACCTTATCTTCTTTTGCTCGTATAAAATCGCTTACGGGAACTGATTCTTTGTAGTTATAACCAAGTTTTTGTAAAATTTGTACAGCTAGTTGTGCTTTCGTTACGGGAATGAGAATGTCAATATCGCTAAATTGTCGTAAACCTATTGTTTTATAAAGATTTTCGGATAAATATACTCCTTTCAGAGCAATGACTTCGATATCTGCTTTTTGTAATTCTGCAACAATTAACGAGAAATGCCCTAATAGTAGCACGCTTCGGTTTACCGTACGTAAGTAAGCTTGCTCAATCAACAGCAAATTGTCAGTAGGAATCAGTTCTTTATTTTTATATTGAGTTATTTTGTTGAAAAATAATCCAGCCATTCCACGCTTAATAATCTGAATAGTAAATGCTTCCCAATCTGTAATCTTGGACAAACAATTGTCTATTTCATCAATTTCGGGTTGCTGAATAGACAATTTTGCTACTAGCAAAACAATTTTATCGGCTGGATTTAATGAAATTGAGTGATTGAACATGAAAGTTGCTGATTATTAACAGAATAAATGCTGGCTGCTGTTGCTTAATTTAAATTGCAAATATACTACGAATTAATGAGTTATCATCAAAAAATGCTGCAATATCTCTTAAATCTGAAAACTTTTTATACCTTTGCATATTCATTTTTAAACAACTATAATTATGGCTATGCAAAAAGACAGTCGCCTTGCTTGGGGTATATCTTTACTCGTTTTTGGTATCATTTTTTTAATACGTCAATTAAATATTTTACCTGAAAACTTGTCGGATATAATATTTAATTTCAAAAACTATCCTCTTATATTAGGTATTATTTTTCTTTTAGCTCACAAAAACAAAACACCTGGATTAGTGCTTATTGTAGTCGCACTTATTTTTCGATTATCCGAAATTATTCGTTTAACTGAACATATTTCGGACTTTATATGGCCTGTATTGCTAATTGTGGCTGGTGTGATAATGGTTGCAGGTGTACTAAAATCTAAGAAATAACAATTTCAAATTAATGAAGATTGTATTTATCGGTGCTGGGAATGTGGCCACTCATTTAGCATGGGCTCTAAAATACCAAGGCCATGATATCGTTCAAATCTATAGCCGAACTAAACCATCGGCCCAAAAACTTGCCTTAAAAATCAACACTGAGTTTTGTACTTCATTGGAGTTGTTGAAAGAAGCCGATATGTATATTTATGCAATAGCAGATAATGCGCTTAAAAGTGTTATTAGTAGGTTGGAATTTAGCTCAGGTATGCATATTCACACAGCTGGCAGCGTTAGTATTGATGTTTTTGAAAATAAATTTCATAATTACGGTGTGCTTTATCCGCTTCAAACATTTTCGAAGGAAAAAGATGTAGATTTTAGTGTAATTCCAATTTTTGTAGAAGGAAACAATGAGGCAACAACCGATGTCTTATTTTCAATTGCCAATAGTCTATCTGTCAAAACCTTCAAAGCTACTTCCGATGAGCGAATTCGCTTGCATATTGCTGCTGTTTTTGCATGTAATTTTACAAACTATTTCTATACTATTGCTTCTGAATTAGTCCAAAAAAGTAATATCCCTTTTGAAATTCTTGAACCACTCATTGCCGAAACAGCTTCTAAAATAAAGACTTTAACTCCTTTTGATGCGCAAACAGGACCCGCTCGCCGTAACGATGTGGTAACCATGAATAAACAGTATGACATGATTGAAGATGAAAATCAAAAACTGATTTATAAGTTTATAAGTAGTTGCATTACAGATAAATATAAAAAGTAAGTAATTTATTTTACACCTAATTGTTTGTTGATTTCCTCAATTTCTTTGCTCCGATTTTTAAGCTGAATGCTGTATTGATTTACAGTGAAATAATGCTCGAAATTTACAATCGGAGTGCTTTCGAACACTTCTATTGATTTTTTATTGTAGCGTGTTGCATTTTTTATATCTCCTTCAATTTCGTAAGCTATTGAAATATTATGTAGTAACTTCGCTTTTGTAGCAATCGACGCACTTTCAACTCCTTTTTCCCAAATTTTAATGGCATCACTCCAGTTTTTTACAAAAACCGAATCCATTCCATGTTTTATGCTTTTGTTATTAGTAACAAAAAAATAACGGTCTTCTTTGTCCCACCAAGGTACAAGTTTTTTCATTACATGCTGTCCAACATATAAAGCGCCATCGATCAGTGCGTTATATCTGTCTGGTAAGCTAGCCAATGCTTTCTTACGCTGATACGACTCGGCATCCCAATATATAGTATCTTTAAAACTATAGGTCTCGCTTTTAAAATTTTTGGAATAAGTTACACTCCAAGTGCTCTCAAAATTTGCTTCGAGCATGGCATAAAAATAATTGCTTTCTTCGTTATAATAATCAGCAATTCGGTCAGTTACTTTAATTTTATCGAGCGATAAAACTACGTCGGCTCCATATTGAGCCGAAAGAACTTTTAATGTGTCGATTTGTGGCGTGTTCGAAATTAAAAAATTACCTGATTTGTTGATACTATTCAAAACGAGCTGAGTTGTTGGAAAAAAATCATTTTTCAAAAATTCTTCGTTAACTACGCTAACACAAAAAATGGCCAAACTATCAGTTCGTACCGATACATTTTTTGGTTTCTCGTTAATTAATTCGTTACGATGGCCAATATTATTAGGCTGAACAACAGTATTGTTTACAATTAGTAAATTGGATGCATTTTTATCGAAACTTACTTTTGCTGGTCGAAGCACATCAATGCTTGTATACATCATGGTAGTACAAGAGCTAAACAAAAGTAAACCAATTAAAGGAATAAATAATCTCGTTTTCATAACATTTAAAATTCTAATTCAAGATTGTCATAAGATAAAAAAATGCCTGAAGGTAAGCTGCTTTCAACTTCGGCATGTAAGCCTAAATCGTGACTAAAATGTGTAAAATAAGTTTTTTTTGCACCTATCTTTTTGGCAATTACAATGGCTTCGTCAAGTGTAATATGTGCTATGTGTGTTTGTACACGCAATGCATTTAATATTAAAACATCTAAGTCTTTCAGTTGTTCATAAGCTACTTCATCCAAGGTTTTAACATCGGTGAGATAAGCTAAATTTCCAAACCTATAGCCATAAATTGGCAATTTAGCATGCATAATTCGAATTGGTTGTATTGCTATGCCATTAATATTAAACGGATTGTTATCAATATTATTGAGTGTAAGTTTTGGAACCCCTGGATATGGATTTTCTTTGAAACAATATGGCATGCTTTGCATAATTTGAGTATTTACCCGTTTTTCGGCATAAATCTGAACATTACCGTAAGGCCTAACATCGTCAATTCCACCAATATGATCGTAATGTTCGTGCGTTATGACTATGGATTTTAAATTGTCAATATTATGTTTCAATATTTGCTGACGAAAGTCAGGACCACAATCAACCAATATCGAATGTTGATTATTTGTGATCAATACCGAAGCACGTAGTCGTTTGTCGCGTATGTCAACCGATGTACACACCTTGCACTTACAAGCTATTTGAGGTATTCCGGTTGAGGTGCCAGTACCCAGGAAAATTAATTTCATACGTTGCAAAATTACAAATTCATTCGAATACGCCAATGCTGCGGATATAAATTATTGCATCGATTTCCAATATTTTTTACCCAGCCGAGTGTTAAACCTTTATAAGTGAGTAATATATAGCCTTTGTCAGCATCGTTTAGTTCTATAGCTTCGCGTTTTAAAAATCGTATAGCGGTATTATAGTCTACTTCAAAAAGTGTACATGATGTTACGTCTAGTAGTTTGGATAGAGCTAGTTGAGCTGTTGGAATATAGTCACGACCTTTTAATTCGAACATCTCGATACCTGCTACAAGACATTTAAACTTAGAGCGTAGAAACAATAATTCATTTAAAATGGCTGAATC
Organism: uncultured Bacteroidales bacterium; assembly: GCA_903912795.1. Classification (GTDB taxonomy): domain Bacteria; phylum Bacteroidota; class Bacteroidia; order Bacteroidales; family Paludibacteraceae; genus Paludibacter. The sequence goes on along the minus strand of CAIWIS010000693.1, from coordinate 3,684 downwards.
AAAAGCAATAATTCGATTATTAATATTATAGTACGAAAAATGTGTGAAGTCCATTAGTTTAAATGGAAGTTCATTCGCATTAATTTTTTTTGTATTTTTATCCAGTACTAATTTGAAATTTTGCTCTTTAATAGCACTTTCATTTTTTCGAATTACAGCCATGAAAAATCCTTCACCTTTCATTCTGTGGGGATAGAAACGATAGCCACCATCGGTTATTACAATATTTGTATCTTCAATAGCTAACTGCATTATTTCAGCTCCAAGTTCAGTACAAATCCAATGTACATTTTCTTCATTTTCCTCTCTATTGAAAGTACAAGTGCTATAAACCATTATGCCACCTGGTTTCAAAGCATCCCAGCTATCACTTAAAATATCACGTTGCCTGTTCACACAGTTCATTACATTGTCCACCGACCATTCGTTTATTGCATTTGGATCTTTCCGAAACATGCCTTCGCCCGAACAAGGCGCATCAACTACTATGGCATCAAAATAATGTTCCAGCATTGAAAAATGGCTCGCTTCGTTGTTAGTGACCACTACATTTGGGTTGCCCCATTTCAATATGTTCTCGGCCAAAATTTGAGCGCGCGAATGTAAAATCTCATTACTTACCAATAAACAACTTTCAGGCAGCGTTTGCGCTAAAAGTGTTGATTTACCACCTGGAGCCGCACATAAATCCAATACCCTATTGGCATTAGGAAAACATTGTTTTACTGCTTGATACAAAAACATGGAGCTCGCTTCTTGTACGTAATATGCTCCACCATGAAACAAAGGGTCGGCCGTAAATAACGGTCGCTCATCGAGGTAACAGCCGTTTGGACAGTGACTTATTGTGTCATTCGTTGGGAGGTAATCAATTTTATTGTTTATACGAATGCTCGTGGGTGCTGGTGTCGAAAGTGCAGCTTCGAAAGCAGTAAACTCATCTTTTAATATAAGTTTGGTTCGCGCAATAAAACTATCTGGTAGCGACATAAAAAATGCAAATTATTATTCCATTATATTTATAAAAAAAAGCAGTGATAAGAACTTCATCACTGCCTTTAAAATTTTTAAAATCAGATTAAAAAATCAGACTTTCACATCTTCGAGAATACGAAGGGCAATATCCAAAATTTGAGTATCGTCCAACATTACTAATCCGCCATCGGGTCCTGGTTCAATGTGAACACCACAACTTTTTCCATCGTTGAAATTGTGACCCCCAAAATAATTACGTACTGTTTCTTTTTCCAGACCAAGTTCTTCGGCGATCTTGGCCATACTTCCACTTGGCAATGAATCTTTTACTTTACGTAATTCGTTGAATGTTATCGTTTTAGTCATGTCAATAAGTATTAGAATGTTAATAATAATAGTGTATTTTTTGGTGCTATAAACTTACAACATTGGTATGAGACTACAAAATAATTTAACATTAATTTTCACAATTATTTCTATTGTGTTTCAATAAAAATGCTATGTTGCTGTATATCAATTTGTAAGTGTTTGTTTAAATATTTCGGTAAAATTCAACAACAGTCCTAATTCCTTTAAAAAACAAATCTACCGGAAAATTTTCGTTTGGCGAATGTATGGCATCGGATTCCAATCCAAATCCCATCAATATTGGCTTTACTTGCAGGGTTTTTTCAAAAATTGGAATAACGCCTATACTTCCACCTCGGCGAACGGGTAAAGGACGAATGCCAAAAACGGTAGTGTATGCTTTTTCGGCTGCTTTATAGGCTGCTGAATCGATGGAACATACATAACTTTCGGCTCCATGCAAAAAGGTAATGTCCACTTTTATATGATCGGGAGCAATTTTTTTTATGTGATCCGAAACAAGTTCCGAAATTTCAGGACTTAATTGGTTTGGGACTAAGCGTGCCGATAATTTTGCATAAGCTTTGGAAGGTAACACTGTTTTGGAGCCTTCGCCAGTATATCCACCCCAAATGCCACATATATCGAGTGTGGGTCTTACTCCAGTACGTTCAATAGTGCTATAACCTTTTTCGCCAAATACTTTTTCAATTTTCAGATTTGCTTTGTATCCTTCTTCATCAAAAGGTATTTGTGCAATTAAATCTTTTTCTGTGTTGGATAGTTGTTCTACTTTGTCGTAAAAATGCGGGATGGTAATTTTACCATCAGCATCAGTTAATGACGCAAGCATTTTAGCCAATTCATTAATCGGATTTGCCACTGCACCACCAAAAATGCCCGAATGTAAATCGCGTGAAGCTCCCGTAACTTCAATTTGCCAATAAGCCAATCCACGTAATCCGGTAGTTATGCTCGGCATGTTGGCAGCGAGCATACTTGTGTCCGATACCAATATTATGTCACAAGCAAGTAATTCCTTGTTTTCGGCACAAAAAAGTTCCAAACTAGGCGATCCAATTTCTTCTTCACCCTCAATTAAAAATTTTACATTGCTTTTTAATTCATTGTTGCGAACCAAATACTCGAAAGCTTTAGCATGAATAAACGATTGGCCTTTATCATCGTCGGCACCACGCGCAAAAATATGTCCATCGCGTACTTCTGGCTCAAAAGGTGGACTTATCCATAAATCGAGAGGCTCAGCAGGCATTACATCATAATGTCCATATATTAAGATGGTTGGTGCATTTTTATCAATAATTTTCTGAGCATAAACCACTGGATTTCCGGAGGTGGGTAAAATGTCAACTTTATCAACTCCAGCAGCAATCAATATCTCTTTCCAACGAAGAGCACATTGCTGAATTTCGGGCTGGCGATGACTGTGAGCGCTTACACTCGGAATTTGTATCAGCGAAAATAATTCATTTAAAATCCGATCTTTATTGTCAGATAAATAACTAGTGATTTCCATTTCTGTGTTTTTTTTGTTTAGTAAAAGAACAGATTACAAATACAATTTGTTTTAATAAATAATGCTTAGATACAATAATATTTGAATAATGGCGTTTGAATTTTAATAAATATGTACGCAAAAAAGGCATTTTGAAATTATAAATTCATGTTGCAAAATCATTTGCTGATTCAGTAAATTCTGATTATCTTTGTGAATCCTTAATTACTAACGTTAGTTTTGTTATTTCATTGTATTATAAACCTACAATTAATTTTTTTAAATATATGATTAGAAATTGGATATTTTTTTTAATTGCTTTTGTGTTAGGTAGTTGTATTTCGCAAAAGGATATGATTTATGTGAAAAACATTGATATAAACGAAAAATACATAGCTAAGGATTTAAATAAAAGCAAGGATTTAGTGATTGGTACCGGCGACCAACTTTCAATTACGGTTGATGGTGTTGACCGTGAATCAATTCGTCCATTTAATATTCAGCATGACTTAAATCCTTCTATTCGTTCGTATTTGGTTGATTCAAAAGGGGATATTACATTCCCAGTAGTTGGAAAAATACGTGTTAACGGACTGACAAAGGCTGAAATTACTAAATTGGTTGATGAGAAACTAACTCCATTTCTTAAAAATCCAACAATAACTGTACAGCTCGAAAATTTTCAGGTTTCGGTATTGGGCGAAGTAAACCGACCTGGAAAGTATTCTACTCAGAATGATCGTATTACAATTTTTGAAGCTTTGAGTTTAGCAGGCGACATAACACTTTATGGCAAAAAACGTAATGTGTTGGTAACTCGTGAGTTAAATGGAAAAATTGAATTT
>CAIWIS010000692.1 GCA_903912795.1 uncultured Bacteroidales bacterium | reverse complement strand
GTCTTTTTTTCAATACAATACTTGTTTTGTCAAACTTCAAGAACTATAATTCTGACAACTGCAGGAACTTTAAAGGATAATGTCACTCTTTCGGAACAAAAAACTCTTACAAACATAACGCTTTCAGGTAACATTGATGCACGCGATTTTGCTTTTATGCGCGATAAGATTCAGCTTTTAGCAGTTTTGGATTTAACATCTTCAAATGTAAAAAGTTACACTGGAAGTGATGGAACATATTCTGGTACGATAACTGCTTATGCAGCCAACGAAATTCCTGCTTTTGCATTTTACGACCCCTTGTTATTTACTTATAAGTCAACGTTGACCAGTATCAAATTACCTTCAACAGCAACCAAAATTGGCACCAGTGCATTTTATTATAGTTGGAATTTGTCAGGGACTATAAATATACCAGCAACGTTAACTTCCATTGCCGATTATGCATTTTACGGTTGTTCTGCTATTGCAACGTTCACTGTAGCAAGCTCAAATACACGCTATTCAGCTTTGAATGGTGTGTTATTCAATAAAAGTCAAGACAGTTTATTTGTTTGTCCACCAGCAAAAAGTGGGTCATACACCATTCCAACCACAGTGAAACACATCGGGGCATCGGCATTCGACAATTGTAAAAATTTAACTTCGATTCTTATTCCAAATACAATTACAAGTATTGGTAGTTACGCTTTTTCGTATTGTTCGGGCATAACTGGAACGCTGACATTACCCACAACCTTAAAAAAAATAGGCGATGGTGCTTTTTATGGTTGCTCAAATCTCACAAGTGTTACTATTCCTGCATCTTTGACGGATATTGGATATTATTGTTTTATGGAAAGTAATATGGTAACAAGCTTTAACGTAAATGCTTCAAACCCCGATTATACTTCGGTAGGCGGCATGTTGATGAGTAAAAATCAAGATACTATTTTTAGTTGTCCTCCAGCAAAAACGGGAGCTATTACCATACCTACTACAGTAAAACTTATTGGAAGTCATGCTTTTTATAATTGTACAAAAATAACGGGAACAATAACAATTCCCCAATATGTTGACTACATTGGATATTATGCGTTTTACAATTGTTCACTCATAACTTCGTTTGCTGTGAACACTCTAAATACCTATTTTTCTGCCGAAAATGGTGTTTTGCTTTCAAAAGCCAAGGATCGACTGCTAGTATGTCCTGTTACGAAAGCCGGAGTTTACCAAATGCCCCTAACTATAAAAACAATTGACCCTGCCGCTTTTGCTTTTTGTTCGGGTATAACAGGGAGTTTACAAATTCCATCATTCGTAAATAGTATTGGCGATTATGCTTTTTACAATGCGAAGCTACTTTCGGCTATTGATGTAGATGGGGCAAATCAGCGATATTCGTCGGATAATGGTGTATTACTAAATCGAAATCAAGATACTGTGTTTGTGTGTCCATTTGCTAAAACTGGAAGTTTCGTTGTACCGGCAACCGTTAAACATATTAATTATTCGGCTTTCGATGGATGTACGGGAATTACTGCTGT
>CAIWIS010000691.1 GCA_903912795.1 uncultured Bacteroidales bacterium | reverse complement strand
TTTTAAAGCGAAAAGAAGAAATTTTATTCACAAATCCACCTCGTCAAATCAATATTTCGCTCCACGATGCAGAGGAAAATATTGCCGAGAGTGAATGGGAAAATTACATAAATAGCGTGCTCACATTTGCTACAAATGCAGCTGACAATACCTATATCAATATGCGTTTATGGAATGGTGGCGTTGAATCAAGTCAGGGATTTAACACATTCTTTTTAAGCAAGATAGCATATTATTTCAACAAGCCAACGGATGAACTTATTAAAAATGTAAAAGATACAGGATTAAAACTAGCCGATCACATTTTTCTACAAACTGCTCCCCGCTTCGACTGGCCCGATGGCGAAACACAACGCACCGAAACACATAAAACCTGCTACGCGCTGCGTGACCAAATTGCGCTTTTGGTTGATGGAACCATCGTTCCCTGCTGTTTGGATGCCGATGGAGCAATTAATTTGGGTAATATTTTTACTGATAATTTTGACGAAATATTAAACGGTGAACGCGCTCAAAAAATCAGAAATGGATTTATAAACCACACCATCACCGAAGACCATTGTAAAACTTGTGGATTTTTTATATAGATGACGGACGACAGAAAACAGACAACAGCAAAAACTAAAATAACTTCTTAATAACGCACGAAGTGCCTAATAACGGCGAACCTGCCTGCGGTAGGCAGGGCAAATAACGCACGAAGTGCCAAAAAACGCGAAGCAGAATACATGTCTCAAAAAATAGTTTTTACATTAAATACCAATGGTGCTCTGGGTTGCTTGCCCGAATGTATGGTGGTGGATACCGACGAGAAAGGGGTATTTCAAACACATTTTGTGCGCGTAGGTGAACAAAATAAAACAGATCATTTATCACTTTTTGATGCTACTGAACTTCAACTGCTCGATTGCTGCTTACGATTAGAAAAAAGCTATATTGTTTCAAAAATAAAAGACCGTTTTGTTAAGGATTGGGATGATTTGATAAATAAATACTTTTCGAATAAGAAAGTTTCGCCTGACAAACTGTATATTAAAGATTATTTATTGGATTATATCGAAACAATCCAAAATCGCTTTTTTGAGTTAGTGGCCGATAGAAAACTCTACTTGCCAATTGGCCGTTTTCCGTTTACGTGGAATGAAATTACGCTCGCCGAAGAAATGCCTGAGTTGCTTTATTGCTTTGACAACACGCCAGAACGCATTAATTATACCTTAGCCGTTTCGTGCGAAAACAAACCTCTCTCGCTCCTAAAAGCATTATTAATTACCCGAAAAACAGCCCGTATATTAATCAAAAACAAAATTTACGAGTTCGATACCGATGTAGATGGAGCCAAATTAATGCCATTTCTGGACAAACAAAAAGTATCGGTTTCGCTTGCTAATGCCGAAGAATATATTAACAAAGTAATCGTTCCATTGGTAAATACCAACAAAGTACTGGCCTCTGGTTTCGAAATCGAAGTGGTTAATATTTTGTCGAATGCCATACTTAAAGTGCGCGAAATTGCTCCCATTCATCAATTTTCGTTATTCGACGATGGTGGCGAAAATAGCACCGAAAAAAGTTTGGTTATTGAACTAATTTTTGAGTATGGTTTGTTTCAGTTTTGGGCGGGTCAAAGCGGAAAAACAACGCATGTAGAATTTTCGGAAAACTCGTTCACCATTTTAAAAGCCGAACGCGATAAAACACTTGAAACACTTTACATAGATGCACTACAAAATGTAGGACTCAACTTGAATGCAAAAGTGGTAAAAATGCCTTACAACGATGGTGTGGAATGGATTAACGATCATTACAGAGTGCTTGAATCTACAGGTGTGGATATTCGTTTCGAAAACAAAAACAATTCGACTCAAAAAGTTTTTGTGGGCGAACGGAGCCTCAAAATTGTGCTCGAAGAAGGGCGCGATTGGTTCGATATTAAAGCAGTGGTCATGTTTGGTGCTTTCGAAATCCCTTTTGTGCGACTACTCAATTACATAAAACATAATAAACACCAACTCATATTGCCAAATGGCGAATATGCCGTCATACCGCAAGCTTGGTTCGACGAATACAAAACCTTGGTGGATGTTTGTAAAATTGAAGACGGCAACGTAGTGGTGGCGCGGCATTATTTGGCAATCACACAAGAATTGGCTGAAAAACCAAACGTGGATTGCCGAATGAAGGAAAACACCCGAAACTTACTAACAAACACACTTTCAACAGAATACGACTTACCTATAGGCTTTGTGGGTGAACTACGGCACTATCAACAAGCGGGCTACAATTGGTTACGCTTGCTCGACGAGCTGGCGCTGGGTGGTTGCCTTGCCGACGATATGGGACTTGGTAAAACTATTCAGGCACTTTGCCTGCTGCAATGGATGAAAGAAAACAAGCGCGGAATGAGTTTATTGATAGTTCCCAAGAGTTTGCTTTACAACTGGGAAGACGAAGCCACCCGATTTGCGCCGGAGTTAAAAATCTACATTCATTCGGGCATGCAACGAGCACGCAAAGCAGCCGATTTCGAAGGTTTTGACTTGATACTCACCAGTTATGGTACTTTGCGCCGCGATAAAAATTTAATGTCCGAAATCTCATTTAATTATATTATTTTGGACGAAGCACAAGCTATTAAAAACCCTCAATCGGACACAACGCAGGTTTGCCACACCTTGCAAGCTCAACGCTTTTTGACGCTCACGGGTACACCACTCGAAAACTCGTTGACGGACTTGTGGTCGCAGGTGCATTTTTTTAATCGCAATATGTTGGGTTCGCAAAACCATTTTGTACGTGCTTGCAAACAAGTGGAAAAACAGCAATACTACCGTCAGCTGCTCAAACCATTAATGCTTCGCCGCCACAAAAAAGACGTACTTACCGAATTGCCCGAAAAAACAATTATGGTACAATGGTGCGAAATGAGCGACGAACAATATCGTTTTTACAAAGACATTCGCAACAGTTATCGCGATAAGTTTATCGAGAATAAAAACGATGCCAACAATAAAGTAAATGCCATTGTACTCCTCGAAGGTTTATTACGTTTACGCCAATCGGCGAATCATCCCGTACTTGCCGACAAAACCTACACGGGCGATTCGGGCAAGTTCGAATCCGTTTGCGAAAAACTGAACGAAGTAGTACTTCAGGGCGATAAAGTGCTAATATTTAGTTCGTTTACCGAACACCTCAAAATTTACCGCACATACCTCGACGAAGCAAACATTCCCTATTGCTATTTGGATGGCAGCACCACCGACCGCAAAGCGGAAGTGGAACGCTTTCAGCACGACGATGGCGTTCAGGTTTTCTTGCTTTCGCTCAAAGCTGGTGGTGTAGGGCTCAACCTCACTGCCGCTAGTTATGTGTTTTGCTCGACCCTTGGTGGAATCCCGCTGCTGAAGCACAAGCCTATGACCGCGCACACCGCATGGGACAAAAAAATCAGGTATTTGTGTATAAATTTATTAGCCGCAAATCCATCGAAGAAAAAATCATTCAACTCCAAAAAGAAAAGCTTCAACTCTTTGACACCATGGTAAATGGCGATTCGGATATCATGAAAAATTTGAGCGTGGACGATGTGATGCGGTTGATAGAATAATGCAAATAAAGCCCTCGGTTTTGGACAAACAAAATGGATTGCGAGCAATATTACACCCGAAGGAAGAGCCGAAAACAGACGAGTTGAATTTAAAGTGTTAGAAATGTAATTGATATATAAAATAAAATATTATCTTTGCTGCATATTAAAATAATAAACATTACAATGAGTAAAGGAATAGTTAAATTCTTCAACGAAGCCAAAGGATTTGGATTCATTAGCGAAGATGGTTCTAAAAAAGAACATTTTGTTCACATTTCTGGTTTAATCGATAAGATTAGCGAAGGCGACACAGTTGAATTCGAATTGCAAGAAGGCAAAAAAGGATTGAACGCAGTAAATGTAAAAGTAATTTAGTAAATACTATTTCACTTTATAACGCTTATAAAGAGGCTGTTTCTATTTTTGAAACAGCTTCTTTTTGCATCCTGTTTAATATAACTCTTTCAAAAATAATTCAGAATCCTTATATTTGTACAAATTTTAATAATATGGCCGACCACAACGACTTAGGAGAAATGGGCGAAGAACGCGCCCGCGATTTTTTGATTGCTAACGGATACAAAATTCGTGAAACAAAATGGCGTACAGGCAGTTTAGAAGTTGATATTGTTGCCGAAAAAGACGATACATTGGTGATTGTTGAAGTAAAAACCCGCTCGGGAGCATTTGCCGATAACCCCGAACAATATATCGACAATCGTAAAATACGCAATATTGTAAATGCCGCTGAGCGATATATAATGCGCTACGATTGGAATGGTGATACCCGTTTTGATGTAATAGCTGTAGTTGTAAGTGGTCAAAAATTCGAAATTGAACATATAGAAGATGCTTTTTTA
>CAIWIS010000690.1 GCA_903912795.1 uncultured Bacteroidales bacterium | reverse complement strand
GGCAATATTGTTGATTTCGAAAACGGCAATCAGCATTATCAACTGTTCAACAATGCCCGAACAAAATTTTACGAACAAGACAACTTCGTTTATGGATTTCCCGCAGCTACAGGCATATCAATTTCTACAAATTGTTTGTTAGTAAGCTTAATTGCTGTAAAGCCTTCGTTCGAAACACGCATTATCCCCATTGATAACACACTTCAAATTCCAGCGTATAAGTATTCAAATTCGGTATTGGTAGGTGGCGAAACGGAGCATTTAAAGTCTACCCCTAAATTTGAGCGCGCAAAAGTATTGATTTCCAACAAAGAATGTACTATATTTGTATCAGGTACGGCAGCTATCCGAAACGAAAAAAGTTCGCATATCGATAATGTAAGTCTTCAAACTATCGAAACCATTGCTAATATTAATTACTTAATTTCGTCAGTAAATTTAAAAAACAATGGTTGGCAAGTGAAAAGTGAAGCTAAGCTCACTTCTATTAGGGTTTATGTGAAAAATAAAAATGACTTTGCAATAGTAAAACTGGAAGTAGAAAAAGCGTGGCCTGAAATACAATCCATTTATCTCGAGGCTGAAGTTTGCAGACCAGAATTATTAGTAGAAATTGAAGGAATAGCTGAAATTCAAATTTAAAATCTAAGAACAACATGTTGATAAAAAATACTTTAGCATTGCTTTGTGTCGTATTTTCTTTTTTAGGGACTATGGCTGCAAATGAATCAAATAACGATATTTGTTCCGATGCTGTTTTTCTTCGACGTGCAAGCATTGCAGTAACCGGACGATTACCAAAGCCCGAAAAAGTAAAAGCATTTTTATCCTCCACGGCAACAGAAAAACGCAGCCAAATAATAGATGAATTACTTGATTCGGAAGCTTATGTGCAATACATGACCATGCGCTGGGGCGATATTTTACGTATAAAATCAGAATTTCCAAGCAATTTATGGCCAAATGGTGTACAGGCTTACAACAGGTGGATTTATGAAAATATTAGCACCAATAAACCTTATAATGTATTCGTAAATGAGTTATTATTATCAACAGGAAGTAATTTCCGAGAGCCAGCCGTTAATTTCTATCGGGCATTTCCTACACGCACTCCGCAAATTTTTTACAATAATATCAACCTGCTTTTTCTTGGAAAAAGGATCTCGGATACCGAAGGTTCGGTATTTTTCTCGCAACTGAAATTTAAAAGCACTAAGGAATGGAAAGAGGAAATTATTTATCTTGATTATCAGAACGATGCCATAACGCAATCGGTTAATTTACCTGACAAAACTTCGGTATTTTTAAAGCCTGGAACCGACTGGCGTGCCACTTATTTAAATTGGCTCACAAGCTCACAAAACAATCAGTTTGCTACCGTAATGGTTAACCGTATGTGGACTTGGCTTATGGGAAAAGGCTTTGTTAATGAGCCCGATAATTGGGGTACACACAATCCGCCAACCAATCCAAAATTACTAAATCAGCTCACAAAGGACTTTGTACAATCAAACTACAATACTAAACTACTGGTTAAAAAAATATTAAATTCGACTGAATTTCAGAGTGCACAACATTATGAATCGCACCGACTGCTGGCCGAAGTATTGGTTGATGCACTCAGTGATATTACTGGTATTTGGGACAGTTATCGAAGTCGCGTTCCTGAGCCATTTACATTTTACCCCGTAGGCACACGCTCAGTTGAATTGGGCGACGCCACTGTTTCGAGTTCAATTTTGGATTTATTTGGACGCACATCGCGCGATGTTTCGCTCGAAAATCAACATGCTACCGACATTAACGATAGGCAAGTACTGTATTTATTAAATTCAACAAACTTGGAACAAACAATTCGCAAAAGTCCACGTATCAAACAATTGGTCGACAACACAAAAACAGTAACTGAACTGTGTCATGAAATATCGTGCCTTATTTTAGGACGCTATGCTACCGAAATTGAATTGAAATTATTTAACTCCTATTACGATAAAAATAAATTAAATCGCAAAGATTTTGCTGCTGATTTAGTATGGATGTATATTAATTCAACTGAGTTTTTGTATCAACATTAAAGAGAGGCAACGGACGACAGACAACAGACGACAGAATACGGAGTACCAATAACGCGCAGCATAAAAAAAAGAATATGAAAATTAAAAAACGATACATTTTAATCCTTATAGCATTGCTTCAATTTAATATTATGGATTCGCAGCAAGCTAAGTCAGTTATTCTGATTTATTTAGAAGGAGGACCGGCACAAACCGATACGTTTGATCCAAAGCCCGAATCATCCAGAGACTATTTCGGATTGCTCAAAGGTGTTTCGCCAACGAACGTACCAACTATGCAATTAGGTGAAAAGATGCCATTATTAGCTACGCAAGCCGATAAGTTTAGTTTAATCCGTAGCATGACGCATGGTGTTTTCGCACACGAAACTGCTCATTATGCTATGATTACAGGCGACCAAACTAAAGGGGCATTTGTTTATCCGTCGTTTGGATCGGTTATAGCATACAAGCTTAAAGACACTTACAAAGGCATTTTGCCTCCATATATTTCGGTGGTGAATGCCAACACTCGATTTAACGAGGGTGGTTTTTTGGGGAATCAATATAAATCATTCGACACCAACGGACAACCTGAGAAAGGTATTTTTGAAGTAGATGGCATTGTAAATAATCTGGTTAATCCTGAGAAATTTAATTCGCGTAACGACTTGTTAAACAGTTTCGAGCGTTTGAATACTGTAACGGAAAAAGCAAAACTCCAAAATTTGGCAACTCTTAGGACTAAAGACATTGAACTCATTGGAGGTGAAGTTCGCAAAGTGTTTGATTTAAGCACCGAAACAACAGCAATACGCGAAAAATACGGCATGTCGCGTATTGGGCAGTCGTGTTTGGTAGCACGTAAATTGGTACAAGCGGGTGTTCCCTTTATATCTG
>CAIWIS010000689.1 GCA_903912795.1 uncultured Bacteroidales bacterium | reverse complement strand
TTCGCCCCGCAAATATAAACATTATTTTCAATTATTTAACCTATTTGAAATTATTTTTTTACTTTATATTTCAGTAGTAGAAAGTCTATTAAATAACACTATATTCAAGTTCATTCGGGGCTGTATGCCGCACTATTACTTCATTCTGGTGTGTTTCAGTACATTTTTTTCATCGCTGTCCAATTTTCGTTGTAATTTTTTTACATCTTCGGCTGGCGGTAAATTTTCGGTTAGTTTTGTGCAAATGCAATTTCTTCTTTACGGCTGTCGCCGTTTTGGGCTATAAGATAACAGGCATAACGGGTTAAAAGTATATCGTCGATCTCATTTTGAGCTCCTTTGCCTTTAGTGATCATCTTCCTGACGTCAGGAAAATGATAGTCAGTTTTCTCACCTGCATTTTCACAGGCATCCTTGGCTTTTTGGTTCTCTATCCTTGCACTTCATACAAAGTTATGCATACCTGCCTGCGGCAGGTTTAACCCCATTCAGGGTTGGTCTTCACAGTAGGGTGATATTTGCATAAATATAAAATTCTGATGCATATTGTTGCAATTTAATATTGGCTTATCCTATACTTATCCTGTACTTATCCTATACTTATCCCGTACTTATTTAGTATTGGTATATTTATACGCATTTACAGAAAAGTAAACGACCAGGGATATCAACTTGAGCCAATATAAGTACACGGTGAACATTATGATTGCTGTATATTTTTTCTTTATAAGATGTTTTTGTCCAAATAGTTTAGTTATTGTGGGTAGCTTTGGTATAAACAAGAATAAAAAAGTCAGCACAAAACTATTTAAAGTTTTGTGCTGACAGAATATATCAAAGGTCAGTTTACCTTTAGTATCAATCATTTAACGAAAAACTTATTTCCCACCCATTATCTCGGCAATCTTCACAATCACCATAGTGGCTTTTTCCATCGATTGTACGGGCACATATTCAAAGCGTCCGTGGAAATTATGACCACCCGCAAAAATGTTAGGGCAGGGGAGACCCATATACGAAAGTCGTGATCCATCAGTGCCGCCACGTATGGGTTTTACGTTGGGTTTAACGCCCACTGCTTCCATGGCTTCGAAAGCCAAATCGACAATATGCATCACAGGCTCCACTTTTTCGCGCATATTATAGTATTGGTCACGCATTTCGAGCGTGGCTGTGCCTTCGCCAAATTCGGAGTTGATTTTATTCACTATATGTTGAACTTCTTTTTTGCGTCGCTCAAAACGGTCGCGGTCGTGGTCGCGGATAATATAGGTCAGGCTCGATTTCTCAACCGTTCCTTCCATGCCTACCAAATGATAAAATCCTTCGTATTTTTCGGTATGCTCGGGTGTTTCATGTCGCGGAAGCATAGAGGCAAACTGATGCGCTACACGCATAGAATTAAGCATTTTATGTCGGGCATATCCTGGATGAACATTTACGCCTTGAAACGAAATTTTGGCACTTGCAGCATTGAAATTCTCAAATTCTAATTCGCCAATTTCGCCACCATCCATGGTATAAGCCCATTCGGCACCAAATTTCGTTACATCAAAGTGGTCGGCACCTTGACCGATTTCTTCGTCGGGCGTAAAACCAATACGTATTTTTCCATGTTTAATTTCGGGATGTGCAATCAGATATTCCATAGCAGTCACTATTTCGGCCAATCCGGCTTTGTCGTCGGCTCCAAGAAGTGTTGTGCCATCAGTAACAATTATATCCTGCCCTTTGTATTGCAAAATCTCAGGATATTTTTCAGTCTCGAAAACAATTAGCTTTTCGTCGTTTAGTAAAATATCTTCGCCATCATAATTGCTTATAATACGTGCTTTTATATTTTTAGCTGTCATATCCGGACTGGTATCCATGTGCGAAATAAAACCAATTACAGGAATAGACTTGTCGGTATTTGCCGGAAGTGTAGCCATAATATAGCCATTATTATCTAAATCAACCTCTTGTAATCCAATTGATTTAAGTTCTTCAACCAAGTACTGAGCAAAAATCATTTGACCTGGTGAACTCGGAGTCATTTTGGTGTTATCGTCGGATGTAGTTGTGAAACTTACATACTTCAGAAATCGTTC
>CAIWIS010000688.1 GCA_903912795.1 uncultured Bacteroidales bacterium | reverse complement strand
TGAATATATGAATAAATGTTCATGTGTTTTTTAAATTATTTAACCAAATCAAACTCGTTGTAGTAATATTTTAGTTCAAAATACGACATTCTATCTTGTCTGTTACTTGTAATTATTCCAATGTCAGGACAAAATTTCATGATTGGCAGGATTTTTTATTTATAAAATGGCTTTTTCTAAAAATGGAAGTGTAAATATCAAAATAATTGCACTTATATAATTTTATTTTTACAGAATACTGACATTATTACATATTTTTAAATGTTGGCACAAAGTTTGTAAAACACATTGAACAAAATTAAATTATCAGTATTAAATTGAATATAGCTTGCACATATCGCCCACTAACGAACTGCCACAGGACAGGTACCGCCACACTATGAAATTTGTAGTAAGTAGTACCGAACTTTTGTCGCATCTTCAGGCGATAAGCAATGATTTTAATTCAAAAGACTTTAACCAGAGACTTGAGGAATTATATTATAAAAATTTAGAGCAATTCGAATTAGCTGCCGATTATGCTTATCAGTTAATAATTGATAAACCCACAGAAACACAGATAAACGAACTTAGAAAAGGAGCAATCAAGGAACTCCTACGTCGTTTATCACTCTACTTGAGTAATAATACCGCATCACAATTACTACGCACACAAAATTCTATCTATAGCGAAATTTCGTTATTCTTTGGTCTTTGCTGCAGCAGACCACCATACATTTTTAGCGCCATTACCGGCACCTCCTCGCATCCCGTACCTGCTACGGTTACTGTTTTGAAGTAATTTACATTACATTCAATACTATCCTTTCTACGCTCCAAGCAGGAGCAACCCATCTTTCATATTGCTTAAGAAGCAAAAAAAATAATTTATTAAAATTTTTACAATGAAGAATAATATCAGAACGAAAGTTCAAAAACTGCCTAATGGCAGTCTGGGCACTTTGTCCAAGCGTATAGCCGACACTGTTCAAAAAACAGCTATCGAGCAAGCAAAAAACAGCAAGCAATATTTGTTGCTTAGTCAGGTAAATGCCGAATATCAGGCGTTGTTAACACCCAAGTCGCAGAAAGAAATTTCGGAGGCGGTGAAACAAAGTTTTGAAAATAGGCAGCAGTTGTACAAAACAGTGTATACCTACACCAACGGACTACTAAATTCGCCCGACGACGAAACAAAACAAGCAGCTGTGCAGGTTTTTAGAATATTGAATGCTTTTGGTACCAATTTCAATAGGTTAAAAGTAGCAGAACAAACTATTCGGTATATCCGGATTATTGAAATGCTACAATCGACCGACATGACGGCTGCCATACAAAAACTGCAACTGAGTGGGCTCGTAACACAGCTCGATGCAGCACAACGCGAGTACGAAAACCTGTATACCGGTAGAGGCGACGAACGCTTAGGTTTTACCTTTGCATCGGCATTGCGCAAAAAGCTAATTGATGCTATTGTAGAGCATTACGAAGAATGCTGCTGGCTGGCAAAACAAAACGACACTGCCGAATGGAAACTATTGGTTGCCACTATCGACAAACGTGTAAGTGAAGTTAGTACCAAGCGCACAAGTAGCACAACCGAAAGCATCGAAGTTCCAACGGAGGAACTGAAATCGGCCTGATAAACTTTCATTGTCACACTTTGAGTGAGGCTATGAATACAAAATAAAAGGCTTAATACATTCAATTAAGCTCCCGAATATTTGAATTCGGGAGCTTTTTTCATCCCTGCAAACGCCATCCTACAAAATCTGAATGCCATTTGGTCAGCAACAAACGCTATCCTACAAAATCCAAGTGCCATTTGGTCAGTTACAAATGCCATCCTACAAAATACGAGTGTTACTTGCACGCTTGCAAACACCATCCTACAAAAACTGAGTGCCATTTGCACGCTTGCAAACGCCAATATACAAAATACGAGTGGCATTTGCACGACTCAAATCCGTACAATATCAAAAAGTAATCTTCAACCCCAAAATAAATTAACAAATAAGAGGAGAATGTAAATAGTTTTTTGTAGTTTTGTGGATAAATTTTATTGAACTATGGAACTTAAATTACTGAAACCCCGTTTGGCTCTCAACAAGGCATTTTTGAAAGTAAAGCCCACCCGACCTGAAATTGAATTGTTTAAAAGCAATCTGATTCGGATGATTGACACTATCAACGAATCGGAATCGGAAGAGTTTCATAAAAATGAGGTTTCGAAGTTCCTTCAAAATACATTTTATGGCACAAGCCATTATATCAACACCAAAGACCGAAAAGATTTGGTAATACACAATGGTGCCGCTGCTAACAGTACGGTGGGTGTAATTATTGAGGCAAAAAAGCCAGCCAACAAAGCTGAAATGCTTAAAGTCAACAACCTAAACACCAAGGCTTTTCAGGAATTGGTTTTGTATTACCTGCGTGAACGAATTACCCATAAAAACTTAGAAATAAAACATTTAATAGCCACTAATATTTACGAGTGGTTTATATTCGATGCGCAATTGTTTGAGAGGATTTTTGCTCAAAACAAAGCGTTTGTAAAGCAATTTGTTGATTTTGAAGAAGGTCGATTGGGAGGTAGTAAAACCGAGTTCTTTTACACTGAAGTGGCTGCCCCTACCATTGCTAACATAAGCCACGAAATTTCGTTTGCCTATTTCGATATACGCGATTACGACAAACCGCTGCGAAATAATAACCCCAATGACGATAACTTGCTGATTGCTTTGTACAAACTTTTGTCGCCACAGCATTTGCTCAAGCAGTCTTTTGCTAACGACAGCAATAGTTTGGACAAAGCTTTTTACAGTGAGTTGCTGCACATAATCGGGCTGACCGAAACCAAAGAAGGTGGCAAAAAACTGATACAACGCAAAACTGTGAGTGAGCGAAATAGTGGCTCGCTGCTCGAAAACACCATTACGCAACTCGACAGTCACGATAAACTTTCGCGCATACACAAGCTGAGCCAATATGGTAACAACTATCAGGAACAGCTTTTTAATGTAGCGCTCGAATTGGTTATTACGTGGATAAACCGTGTGCTTTTTTTGAAACTGCTCGAAGCGCAATTAGTATCGTACCACAAAGGCGATAAGGCGTATTTGTTTCTGAATTGCGAAAAAATACGTGATTTCGACGATTTGGATAAACTGTTTTTTCGTGTGTTGGCAAAGAAAATGGATGAGCGCGATCTACAAATAAATCAGCTTTTCGGACATGTTCCTTACCTCAACAGTTCACTGTTCGAACCTACCGAATTGGAGCATCTCACACTTTTTATTTCCGGATTAGAGGATTTTGCAACCTTGCCGTTTCTGAATTCTACGGTTCTCAAAGATGCCACTGGCAAAAAGATTTCGAAACCTTTGGACACGCTTCAATACCTGTTTGGATTTTTGGACGCTTACAACTTTAGCAGCGAGGGCAGCGAAGAAATTCAGGAAGACAACAAACGGTTGATTAATGCTTCGGTGTTGGGATTGATATTTGAGAAAATAAATGGATACAAAGATGGTTCATTTTTTACGCCTGGCTTTATTACTATGTATATGTGCCGCGAAACCATTCGCCGCGCTATTGTTCAGAAGTTTAACGATGCTAAAGGCTGGAATTGTAAAGAGTTTGGAGATTTGTACGACCGCATCGACGACCGAAGTGAAGCAAATACCATTATCAATAGCCTCAAATTGTGCGACCCTGCCGTTGGTTCGGGGCATTTTCTAGTATCGGCACTGAATGAAATAATAACTGTAAAAAGTGAATTGCGCGTACTGCTCGACAGAGAAGGCAAGCGTTTGAAAGAGTACTTTGTGGCAGTTGAAAACGACGAATTGGTAGTAACCGACGACGATGGAAAGCTATTTGAATATAATCCCAATAGCAAAGAAAGTCAACGCGTACAGGAAACCCTTTTTCACGAAAAACAAACCATTATCGAAAACTGCCTTTTTGGGGTTGACATAAACCCAAACTCTGTAAAAATATGCCGTCTGCGGTTGTGGATTGAATTATTGAAAAATGCGTATTACAAGAACAAAACCGAATTGGAAACCCTGCCCAATATTGATATCAATATTAAATGTGGAAACTCGCTGATAAGTAGATATGCGTTGGATGCAGATTTGAAAAAAGCATTAAAAAGTAGTAAATGGTCAATTGGCAATTACCGCGATGCTGTTAAAACTTATCGTAATGCAAAGAGTAAAGAAGTAAAACGTGAAATGGAAAAACTCATTTTGAGTATTAAGCAAGATTTTACTTCGGAAATACGTAGAAATGACCCATTAAAAACCAGATTAGACAAACTCAGTCATGAGCTTTATAATAGATTTACTGGTAATTTTATTTTTGAACCAGAGCCAGAATATGGTAAAAGCAGCAAACTTGAAAAGAAGAAGAAAGAAGAACAAAAAAAGCTAGAAGATGAGATAAATAATATATCTCAGAAGATGAATGAAATTAAAGACAATAAAATATTTGAAAATTCTTTTGAATGGCGTTTTGAATTCCCCGAAGTTCTGAATGATGAGGGTGATTTTATAGGTTTTGATGTGGTGATTGGGAATCCGCCGTATATTAACTTTGCTAATCTTCAAGAAAAAGAAAGACAATACTATTGTCAATTAGAACTTTTCAAAAACAAAACTGATTTGTATGCTTTTTTTATAGGATTGTCCGAACAGATAAAGAATAAAAATGGTTTTATTTGCTTTATTATACCCCACACTTGGGTTTCTACAATTAGTTTTTATCCATTAAGAAAATTGATGTTTACTCGTTTAAATATTGATTCTATAATAGAATTTGATTTTGGTGTTTTTAAGGATGCATATGTGAAAACAGTTATTATTCAAAATGACATAAAACCTCTTTCTTCAATAAAACTTTATGATGATAATTTTAGATTGAAAACAGAGATACCAATTGATATTATACTAAAAGATGATGACTTAAGAATAAATCTAACTTGGAGTAATTATAGACATAAAATATATACAAAAATTAATTCAGAAGCGACAAAACTTGGTAGTATTGTTCATTTTTCTAGAGGAATTAAAACAAGCGATGACAAAAGATTTCTTTCCCATGAGAACAAAGGAGATGATTTTTTCAAAGTTATTCGAGGAAGAAATGTAAAAGCTTTTAAAATAAATTTTGAACATGAATTTATTTGGTATCGGCCAGATCTAATGAAAGAAAAAGTTGGTTGTTTGCCACATACTAAAGAACTTTTTACAGTTCCAGAAAAGATTGTAACGCAAAGAATAAATAGTAGTGGACAACTATTAGTTACATATGATACAGAACAACACTTTTGTCTTGACACTACAAATGTAAGTTCAGAAATTTATGACAAGAATTGTAGTTTGAAATTTATCATAGGAGTAATGAATTCAAAACTTATTAATTGGTGGTTTAATGATATTTTCAAAAATCCAACAATTAGTGGTTATGAACTTCATCAGATTCCAATTAAGAGAAATAAAATATTTGAAATTAAAATCTCTGAACTCGTTGATGAAATTCTTATCGAAAAAAATGTAAACAACGACACTTCATTCCTCGAAGCCGAAATCGACCAATTGGTTTATGAGTTGTATGGGTTGACTGCGGAGGAGATTAAGATTGTGCAAGAAGGATGAGAGAAATGCTAATTTTCCTTTTATTTACTACTACTATTACTGACTCGATGTTTAATTATCTAGTAGCTATTTTTATCGTTAAATTATAAACGTTCTAAGAATATAGAAATGAAGCCATCATTTATATCAGACATTAAAAGGATTCAACAGGCCAAATCAAATAACAAGCTTACGGTGTTTGTTGGAGCCGGAGTATCGAACAACTCTGGTGTGCCTACTTGGGGACACTTATTGGATGCTTTCAAGGATGAGCTTGATGCAGCTATCAAAGATGAAGTAGATAGTCTAAAAGTTGCTCAATATTATTTCAATTTACGGGGTAAAAAAGAGTATTTCGAGAAAGTAAAAGAAGTACTAAAACATGGTAAAGTGTCATTTAACCCGATTCATGATGCTATACTAGATTTAGAACCAAGCCATATTATTACTACCAATTATGATGATTTGATTGAGCAATCTCTCCGACCAAGAAATCTTCAATATCATATTGTACGTAAAGACTCAGACTTACCATATATTCAAACTGATCGTTTAGTTGTGAAAATGCATGGCGATTTTGAAACAGGCAACATTGTGCTGACTGAAAAAGATTATTTTGATTACAGAGTGAATTTTCCATTAATTGATGCCTTTGTTAAGTCTCTCTTTGCTACTAAACTCGTTTTGTTTGTTGGCTTTTCATTTACTGATTATAATCTGCGATTTATCGTAAACTATATCCAAAATCTTCTTCAGGAGGATTTCCAACCAGTTTATATGTTAGTGGATGAGCCAGTGAACCATGTTTTGAAAGAGTATTACAAAAAGAAAGGTATTTATTTGATAGAAATTGGTAGTACTCAACTTGATCAACTAATTTCTGATTGCAAGATAGATATTCCACATGTAGATAAATTAAATGAGCCCAAAGGGAAAACGCTTTATAAACAATTAAGGCTTATTCTTGATTATGAAGAAGACAAAAATTTGATTGATTATTTGTATGATAATCTAAGACCTTTGGAAAATGACTTAATAGTATTGAATGAAGGTCTAAAATACTTTTTTCCAAAAATGGAGAAACCTATGTGGAATTTGCATTCGGGAGGTTTACAAGTATTATCGCCTTATCTAAAAGAAATTGCAAGAAAACATAAGTCATCAATTGATAGTTTTAGCTTTTTGAGGAAAAATAAAGAAAAAATAGTTTTTTTGTCAGAAATGGCTTACATGAATAACATATATGGAATTGATGATTTTAATGTTTATACAGCGTCAATTAAAAGACAAATAAAGAAAAATCAGAATAATAAAGATTTATATTACACTTGTAATTATAAAGAATTACATATTGCCGTAAAGAAGCTCAGTAAATCAAAATTGACCTATACGATTAAGGATCTCGAATTGCCATTAATTTTATATAAAGCTGGTCATTTCTATGAAGCTTA
>CAIWIS010000687.1 GCA_903912795.1 uncultured Bacteroidales bacterium | reverse complement strand
TCAATGTAAAAGCTACTAAGGAAACCAATTTTACAAATTATTTAAATACGCAACAAAAAGTAAATATGATGTATCAAAAGGATACATTTAGTTATTTTGCCAACGAAAAAGCTCAGTATTTGGATATGCCTTACGGTAATAATGCTTTTAGTATGACGGTGATTTTACCAACTCAAATTTCATCAGTTAGTGAAGTGCTTGAAACACTTGATGCTGAAACTTGGAATTTGGCATTAAATAAAATGGAAAGCGAAGAGGTAATGGTTTATTTGCCACGATTTAAGTCCAAAAGTAAATTTTTACTGAATAATGTGTTGAAATCCATGGGGATGGCAAGAGCATTCGAAGACAAAGATGAATTTCGCAATATGGCAAATTCCGATTTGTATATCTCGCGTGTATTGCACGATACGGCCATTGAAGTAACTGAGGAAGGTACTGTTGCAGCTGCTGCTACCATAGTTGAAATGACTGAAAAAGCGATGTTTAATTCAATATTTAATGCCAACAGACCATTTGTTTACATTATTCGCGAAAAAAGTACAGGAGTTATTCTCTTTATTGGAAAAACCGATAATATCGATAAATTTTAAATATATATAATGATGAGAAACTTAATTATCACATTCGTAGCATGTTGCATTTTTGCAAGTTGCACCACAAAAGACGACCCGAAGATTGAAATTCCAGTCGATGCCAAATCAATAGTTTTAAGTGCTAATTCAGCCAAAAGAGTGTCGCAAGATAATGACTTTGCGTTTGATTTATTCAAAAATACATTGACAACTTCAAAGGAAACCAATGTTTTTATTTCGCCTTTAAGTGTTAGTATAGCTTTGGGTATGGCTTGGAATGGTGCTAACGGACAAACCAGAACAGAAATGGAAGCTGCTCTTAAAATGAGTGGAATGACGGTTTCAGATATAAACGCATACTACAAAGTAATGCAATCAACATTACCAAGTATAGACCCAACTACCAAGCTGAGCATTGCTAACTCACTCTGGTACAGAACGGGATTTCCAGTAAAAACTAGTTTTCTGAAAGTGAATACCGATTATTTTAATGCTTATGTTAAAGAAATGGATTTTTCAAAATCTTGGGCAGTTGATACTATAAACAATTGGTGCTCAGCTAAAACCAACAAAATGATTCCGAGTGTTTTAACCGAAATACCGAGCGAAATTGTTATGTATTTGGTAAATGCAGTTTATTTTAAAGGAATTTGGCGCAAAAAATTTGATAAAGCCAATACCAAAGAAGCCAATTTTACGAACGAACTTGGCAATACAATGAAAGTAAATATGATGTATCAAAAAGATACATTTGCATACAAATCAGATGCTTATGCACAGTATTTGGATATGCCCTATGGCAACAAAGCATTTAGTATGACTGTAATACTCCCTGTTGATGGGAAAACTACCAGCGATGTATTAACAAGTTTAACTATGGAAAAATGGAATTCCATAATTTCATATATGTCTACCAGCGAGGTAGAAGTTTATTTACCTCGATTTAGCAATAAAAACAATCTTTCGCTTATTCCTCCACTTCAAAATATGGGCATGAATTTAGCATTTTCTGATAATGCCGATTTTACAAATATTGCAGATGCTAATTTGCTGATATCTTCTATTAAGCATGTTACTAATATCGAAGTAACGGAGCAAGGTACCGAAGCTGCTGCTGTAACTATTATTGGAGTTGGAGTTACTTCCATGCCAATAAAACCTCCTACACCAGTTTTTAATGTAAATAAACCATTTCTTTATGTAATTCGTGAAAAAAGTACTGGGGTAATTTTGTTTATTGGAAAAATGGGTAAAGTGGATAAATTTTAAATTTTTAAAAATTAAAAAAGAATATGAAAGCAATTAAAGGACTTATTATTGCATTGATAGCAATTTCATTTGCTGCATGCGAAAGTAGCGAATCACAATTGATAACCTACAAAATTAATGAACCTGTATTTATGTCTAAAACAGCTTTTAGATCATCAATAAAAGTAACTACAAAAGTCCAAGACATAAAAAATTATGGTAAAATATGTTTTTATCAGGATTATTTATATATATCAGAATCGGGTAAAGGAATTCATGTAATCGATAACCGTAATCCGTCGAATCCACAAAATGTAGGTTTTATTGAATTACTTGGCAATGCTGACCTTTCGGTACGTAATAATCTGTTATATGCCGATTCGTACGTGGATTTGGTCTGGTTCGATATATCAACACCAGCAAGTCCTGTTCTAAAAGATCGGTTAGTTGATGTTTTTCCAAAAGCAATTCCAATTATGCTTAACCAATATGGTTTTGATTATGAGGATTGCTATGTTGAAGGCAAAGATAGTGTAATTGTGGGGTGGAATGTGGTTGAAAAAACCGAAGAAATGAAAGATTATCATGGCAATTATTGGGGCTGGGGTGGAGGTTTTTTTGATGACAGATTTGTAATGATGGATGCTGCTTCGCCAAGTGCAAATTCAAACGGAATAAATGGTTCTATGTCGCGTTTCTCACTGTACGATAATAAGTTATATGTGGTTCTCGAAAACAATATGACAATTTTCGATTTAGCAGGTACTAATCCGGTTAAAGTAAAGGAAAGTATATATGTTGGCCGAAACGTAGAAACAATTTTCAGTTACAAGGACAATTTATTTATGGGAACACCTACTGGTATGTTAATTTACTCAGTTAAAAACCCATATACGCCCGAATATATGTCGAGTATTTCGCATGCTTTTGGTTGTGATCCTGTAGTTGTAGATAATGATTTAGCCTACGTTACAGTGCATTCGGGCAATAATTGTGGTCAAAATACCAACGAACTTTTTATTGTGGATGTGAAAGATGTAAAAAACCCAAAAGAATTGGTTTCGTTTAAAACATTGGTTAGTCCCAAAGGTTTGGGTATTGATGCAGGCAAATTGTTTTTGTGCGACGATGGATTGAAGATTTTTCGTATTACTGACTCACCGTCTAGCTTATTGACAAATTTAATTAAACATGTTCCTGGTATGGCTGGTTACGATTTAATTCCGTACAACAACACCCTTATGATGATAGCTGAAGACGGACTATATCAATACGATTATACCGATACAAACAATATAAGACAAATTAGCAAACTTAGTTTTGTGAAATAGATAAGATTTCTCTAGCATGTTTATTTATTAAAAAATCG
Source organism: uncultured Bacteroidales bacterium (assembly GCA_903912795.1). Taxonomy (GTDB): domain Bacteria; phylum Bacteroidota; class Bacteroidia; order Bacteroidales; family Paludibacteraceae; genus Paludibacter. The sequence continues at coordinate 7 of CAIWIS010000687.1, read as the reverse complement.
GAGTGCG
>CAIWIS010000686.1 GCA_903912795.1 uncultured Bacteroidales bacterium | reverse complement strand
GAGTTGGTGGCTCCGCCTATGGCGCGGTTTACGGCTGCTGAGCGGTAACCCGAGTTTACTTTTATGGGTTTGCCGTAGAGGTCGCGCAGGGGTTGCAATACCTTGGTAACAAGTGCTTGTAGGTTGGCAGCTTCGGCTTCGGTTGGTTTATTGGGCAATCCGGTGCCGGTAACGGTTAGTTCCTGCAATGTAAAATTCTTACTTAATTTCTTATTTTCCATTTTCAATTCTCCATTAAAATCCAAATATCGTATAGTCCACTTTCATATTGCCGGTGGCATCGGGTACGTTTTGCATGTCGCGTTTGCCGTAGGGATAATGTTCGGCGCGGGTAAACGAGGTGAGTAACATGCCCAGCTGGCGGTCGTGTGCATTTATGCATAGCTTTAACACCGATTCAGCCACCAGGGTGGTGAGGGTTGTCACTGCTGCCGTAACCGGGCTGGCTGCACCCGCCAATATGCCCAATGTCCCAACCAGTTTGGTTAGGTTCTGCTCAGTGAGTATTTGCGTGAGCAAGGTGGCATTGTCGACCAGTTGTTGGTTTGACTTTACTGCCAACAGCATCCAATTTACACTTTCGGGGATAGTGTCCGCCACAAATACATTGTAGCCCGTATCGCCAAAAAATATCAGCTGATTGTCTTTTACGCGCTGTATCTCGGGCATCACGCGGGAACTAACCACGCGGCTAACGGCCTGAGCAACCAGATGGCGTTTTACAGTAGGGTCATTGGTTCGGTAAAAGTCATTCAACATAGGAAAATCGGCTTCGCCCAGTGTTACGAAGCTCATCAGTTGTACTTCGGTCATGCCCAGCAATGCTCCGTTGCTGTAAATACGGAGTTTGTTTAATCGGAGGTAGAACATATTTTTTAAATTAAAAATGGAAAATGTTTTAAATGTTTCGGTGCGCTGCACCTTAATTAATGCTGGTTGTACCGTTTTCTACAAATAGCATCGGTGCGCTGCACCTAAAAACGGCATTGTCAAAGCTACGGAGTAGCGTAATATTTGTAGAAACACGAACATTCCACCACACCCCAAAGCTACGGAGTAGCGGCATATTTGTAGAAACACGAACATTCCACCCTCCACAACCCAAAGCTACACGTTTTTCACAGCTAATTATGTATTTGAGACATATTAATATGACTCTGACACATACCAATATGACTCTGATACATATTAATAAGGCTACGACTCATTTAATTATGGCTACGAGTCATATTAATATGGCAATTGCTCATTCCATTATGACTGCGAGTCATATTAATAGGACATTGAGTCATTTCATTATGACCGCAATACATATTAATATTACTGCCACACATATTAATAAGGTTACAAGTCATATCATTAAGACTACAAGTCATATCACTTTAACTGAAACACATAAATTGTTACTATAAACGGTATTTTGGATACTTAAGTAACTTAAAGTCCCCTTTAGGGGATAGAGGGGCAATACTCTGATATTCGATTATTGCCCCAAGCCCCTAAAGAGGATGTTTGATAGCTATAAATAAACTTCAAAGTTTTATTTTACTTCAGTTTTTACACGAGCACGTTTGAAAAAAACACCCATTTCATCGCTAACAACACTTAATCCCGGCACTTTGTCTTTATTTTGTTTCACTGCGGCATACACTTCGAGCGCAGCTACAAGGGTATCGCTTCCAACTGCCGTGTGGGTTTTCTGAATACCTTCGGCCAGTTCGTTGATTTGGTTGTAAATAGGTTGAATGACTTTAAACAGTTCGTAATCGCGCAGAAATTCTTCTTTGTCGAAAATGGCCGGAAGAATTTCAGGGTGTGTAACTACAACCTGATAAATTTTGTCGACAAAAGGCAGGTAAGCATTACCTACTTTGAAAAGTCCGCTAACATCTGTTTTTTGTAGCGCTGACAAAAAAGACATTTTTGTTTTTACTGCATTTAAGCTTTGTAAAACATCGGCTGCCTCTGTAGCCGATAGTGTTGCTGAAATTAGGTTTTGAGCCATAGTTATAAAAAAATTTGATTAATTATTTTCAAGTAGTATATGCCCTACCTGAGTTATTTAGTTATAAACGCGCATATTCGTTATCTTTTTTAAAAATTACAACCCACCTAACAACCTTGGGATTATTGGGTGGGTTGCGTCATCAATCAGAGCTAGGTGGTTTAGAAAGCGTTTATTTTTTTTCTTCTTTGGTGCAGGTCGATTTCATAGTTAACGACACATCGCCCATTGTAATAGTTGTTGAAGATGTGTTTTCTTTTACCACTGCATCGGCTTCGGCTGTTGTTAGCCCGTTTTGCTCTACAGTTTGCGTAATAGTTTGTGGATAACCTTCCATTGCCGGAGTGGCAGTAGTAACAATTGTAATCGTAAATAACCAGTTCTTCTTTGTACCCGAAATTTCATCGCTGCATGAACTAGTAAAACCTAATAATAAGACTGTTGTGAAAAGCAAAATTGTTCGTTTCATTTGTTTAAAATATTTATAATTAAAAATAGAGAATTTCAAAAGGAACCTGCAAACAAGTTAGAACTTAGAACTAAACTTGTTTACAGGCTTTTCAGTTAAGGCGATCCACAAATCACATACACCACGTAAGCTTATAAGTGGAGAGATGTATCAACAGATTTTTTTCAAAGCATTAAAACATTTAAAAAACTACGCCATGCATTGAGCATAACAAATAAAAAACAGATCTATTTACATTTAAACCACTCAAAATTACGAAATAAAAACATATAACTAAAAAAAAACTTTGGTATGTCTGCCAAATTTGACATTTATAATTAGTTGATTATATGATAGATAGAAAGTCACAAAAAACAATTTATGGTATGTCATGTAATTTCGTATCAAAAAAGGCAATATTTTGACCACCTAAAATTAAAAATTCAAAATATTATGCATGTTTCAGCTCTACATAGTATTAAGTAATGAGAATGAAATAATGTCTTATTAATATTTCAATAATACGATGTATGACTTATCTTTATTAAATAGTAAAACTTGTTCCGATGTATCGGAATGGTAAATTATTAAATGGTAAATACTTAATATTACAATCGCTAAATTCTAGATTTCGATTTATACTATTAGTTTTGAATTTTGCTGTGCTAATTTACGTGTTAAAATTGCAAACTTCCAATTTTTAGACCAATAAAATGGTACACAAGCACTTTTTTATCCCTATTGATTTTCAGCATATTACAATTTTTTTTAAAATATTTGGTACACAACTGAATTTGGGGTGAAATAAAACAGTTAAAATAGCCTGTTTTGGGACATCTGATTTATTCTATATCTT
>CAIWIS010000685.1 GCA_903912795.1 uncultured Bacteroidales bacterium | reverse complement strand
GACCATTGAGGTTAAAGATTTGTAAATTCGGAAAATTTTCCTCTTTTAAATGAATAGTAAGAATTTCATCTGCTGATATTGGATTTGGAAACAAAGTAACCATTTCCGATTTATTTGCTGTATTCGATTCCAAATTTTCTTCTATACTAGTTGTTTGCCAACTATTGCCAGTAAGGGTTGCACTAAAAGTAGTTGGTGATTCATTTACAAATGGCCTCATCCCGTTTTTTAAGCCAGTTACAGTGTTGTTAGTGAATACGCCTTTTCCGGTTTTACCCAGTTTTACCAGAAATCCATGTAGAGCAGGATTAATTACCTTATTACCCGAAAATGTAACATTGCAATCAAGAAGATTAATACCTAAGTCCGGAGAATCAATAATCGTATTATCCATGATAGTAGCCGTAGCATTATCATCAACTGTAATACCACCAAGTCCGGAACCCACGTTTCTTGCACCGGTGCCTCTCAAAACAAGATTATCTTTCACCAATACCGATTCGCAAGGATTGCCGGATGTTCCGAATGTGCCTACAAAAATACCACTTCTATCACAAGGGTCGAGTATTAAATTATTTTGAATTAAAGAATTTCTTCCTCCGGCAACACGCAAACCATTAGCCCATACAATTGCAACAGAAGTGTTGTTAATTATTTTAGTATCAACCATATTAAATTCCACACCACCACCATTCTGAGAATTTATAGCAAAACCATCATCTCCTGCTCCTAGTATAAAATTATTTTGAGCCGTAAGTCTAATACCTGCATAGTCCGGTTTTTGAATAACATTGGAGTTGTTTAAATTTATACCATCTCCAAAACTTACAAGTGACCGGCAATCTTTTATAGTACCATCGGTACCACTGCACCAAAACATCAAATGATGATTCCAAACCCGTTGAACAGTCCAGCCTAAGTCGCCCTGAACGGTCATCCCGTAATCATGTCCTTCGGCAATCACATCTCGCGCAGTTTGAGGATTATAAAAATAAATATCCTGAATGTTACAATTGTATAAATCCCACTTGTGTCTTTCTCCAATAATACGATAATTTGTAGTGTACCACATTCCGGCACCATAAATGCTAATTCCTCTTGCTGTAATAATTCCCTTTGTATGAAATACACCTGCGGGTATCCACATTCCTTTTTTTTGCGATTGACAGGCTGCGATACAATTTTTAAAAGCTTGTGAATCTTCTAAATCATCGTTAGGTATAGCACCATATGAAGTTACGGAAAGAGTATTTACAGGCTGTGTAAGCGGTGGACCTACATTTTCCAAAAAGACAAAATCAATTTTATAATAAGGCGCCGTATTGTCAGCATCTTTTTTTAACGTAATTGTGCTTCCGGCAGGAACCAGGTCTCCGGAAATAAATGCACGAAAACTATCAAAAAAACGTTTTGGATTACCCAACGTGGGATTGTTGTTCTCAAATGATGGATTTTCACCATAAAGCCAGGCATGCTTTGAAGTACAGCTAATAGCTTGGCGAAAAACATCATCAACATAAAGATTTAATGTTCCTGAAATTCCACCGCCGATGGGTGCATCAGGCAGAGAAACTCGAACAACAATCGTATTCGTTTGCTCGGTTGTTGTCCATGACACTGAAGCTCCGGTTGTACTTAATTCCACATTCTT
>CAIWIS010000684.1 GCA_903912795.1 uncultured Bacteroidales bacterium | reverse complement strand
TGACCGTTGCCAGTTATGATGTTCGTGCTGAATTTTGTAGTAAGTATCGCCGTTCAGATAATCGCCCAGAAAGCGCACTAGTTGCATGTAGCTGAGCAACTTAGCTCCAAAAGCCAAATTTTCGAGTTCGATAGACGTAAGGAAAGTGGCTTTTTTCAGATAGCCACGCGTATAAGCTTCGAAAATAGCCATGTTTACGCCAATATTATCTAAATTGGCATCGTCTTCGGCACCCGTATTGGCAGCAGTACGCATAAAATCGCCAAAATCGGAAAGCACAAAACCGGGCATGGTGGTATCCAAATCCACAATACAAACAGGCTCATCGTTTTGGTCGAAAAGCATATTGTTTACTTTAGTATCGCAATGGTTAATGCGTTTTGGCAATTTACCTTCACGGAACAAGCGTTCGGGCAAGCACATTTCGTCGGCGCGACTTTCAATTTCGTCAACCAGCCACTGTGTTTGGGTTAATCGTCCGGCAGTATCGGCTTTTACAGCCTCGCGGAATTGCTCCAGACGGAATTCCATATTGTGAAAATTCGGAATTGTTTCAATCAAATCGGAATGTGAAATATCTGACAACATATTCTGAAAATTACCAAAGGCCTCACCTGCTTTGTAAGCCAACTCAGGCGTAATTACATCGTAACTGTGCGTACCAACCAAATTAACATACATTCGCCAATAAGCCCCTTCTGTATCCTGATAAAATAAGTTACCATCCTTAGTAGGAATCAGTTGAAGCACTTTTTGTTCGAGGTTTGTTTCGCCCACTTCGGCCAATTTATTTCGCAAATGATTGGTTACAAGCTGAATGTTATTTTGCAAACCTTCCACATTTCTGAAAATATGATGGTTTATTTTTTGAAGAAAGTAAGATTCTCCATCGGGGTATTTACTGTCAACAATAAACGAATCGTTGATATGACCGATTTTAAGTGGGCGAATTTCGCCTATCTCAGACTGAATAGCAAACTGTTGTATAATATCCTGCATAATGTGATATTTGAGTGATTTAATCCACTGCAAAGATACAGATATTTTAGCAATGCGTTGGTCTGTAAACACAAGTTTTGTACAATGTTGTACACAAATGAGTACGAAAATGGACTTTTGCCAGAAGTACAAAAAGGATTGTCCAAAAATTTAAAACTTTCAGACAATCCTTCGTATCCTTAAAAAAACTATGCTATTAAACTAAACCCGATTCCTGTTTAAACGGCGTTTGAATGCTGTTTAATGTCTCACTTGGACCAATAGGTGGAGCTGATTCCAATGCTAATGATATTTCACTATCGAGAAATATTATTTCGATACGAGGTTTTATGTATTTTTTCTTTGTTTCCATAATATTATTTTGTTTCGTGTTATATTAATCACCACATTATTTGATGATTACTCTGGTAGATTGATTATTTACTTTTACAATATACACTCCATGTGCTAGTTTATAGTTTACAGTTTGCAGTTTGGCAGTTGTATGTCCGTTTTCTATCATCATGCCTACTGCATTATAAATAGCATAATTGCTTTTTTCTGGAGCAATAATCGTAATTTGATTCGTTGTGTTTACAAATACCAGAGTATTTCCTTTTTCGGTTTTTTCAATACCTGTTGTAGCGCCCGGTGAACGGAAAAGCAAACTGAAACGACTTTCGTTGTTAGTTGTAGCTGCTGTGGTACTGAAGTTGTACTCAGTTTCGGGCAATAGTTCAACTTGAGAAGTTTCCACTTTATCGAGCAAATAAATACGCGTTCCGATAGGGAAATTGCTCATTTCAGTTGCTTTTAATTTTAATGAGGCGGCTGCATTCAGGCTAAAACCTAATGGCAATTCCATACTTTCAGCCACTTCTTTCATGCCATTAATTACTAATCGTTCAGCTCCAGCTTTGCTGTACAAATCGGGTGTGGCGGAGCTATTATTCATCATTTTTGGTGAATCGTACTCATTAAAATCATTTGTAGCTTTGTTGTCGAAATAAATCAATGTTTCATCCGACTCAATGCCATTTACAAGTTGAAGGCGTAAGCGTGAACGTTCATTCACTTTGGGAGCTTTCATTAAATCACCATTATCGAGGCGATGTTCGCGCATAGCGTTGGTGAAACTCATTGAAGTAGAAGGTATCCCACTTTTAACTCGTACCCAAAAAGCTTGTGTTGGAGGAATATATTTGGTAATAGTGGTATTAGCGTTGTTCGAAACTATTTCGGGGTTCGAAGGTGTTGTAACATTAACTGAAGCAAAAGTATATCCACCTCCAAATTCGGTTGTTTTCTTTGTTTTGAACCACGCAGTCGACATAAGGTTTGGATTTGCACCAGCCACCAAACTCCAATCCAAATACGAAGGATATGGATTTCCCACCAAATTAAAACCTTTGCCATAAGCATCGTTGCGGGTGAGGTTAAAGTTGGTAGTAATATTACCATTGTTTGGTGTGCCGCTAAATTGTACGGTTGTGCCTGAAGTGGATTGGGCAATATAACCTTTGCCCACTGTCATGGAAGTTACTGCTAACCAGAATTTCCAATAACTTGTTTCGCCAACATTTAGGGCATTATTGCTGCCATCTACCGGATAATTATTATTCCCTGTTTCCACATATTCGTAGTAGCGGGCAATATTGTTTTCAGGTGAATTTGTAACCTGAACCGGACTCGACACATACCAGTTACGAGCAGAACCGAGATATTGCTCGGCATTGATAGTACCGGTATATGTTCCGCTATTTAGCATGGTTGCGGTCCCTGAGGCAGTGCTTTGCAAGGTTATGCCATTGGTGGCAGTTAATGTTCCAGCACTGATAGTGATTTTACCTCCGGCTGCAACGGTCACTGATTTTAGCGTTTTGGTAGCACCAACAGTTAGCTCGCCTCCCGAAGCTACGGTTACATCGCAGGTGGTGCAAACAATATCAGCAGCATTTGTTGTACCCGAAATAATATAATTAGGAAACTCATACGCACCTGCATCTGTATATCCAACACGTTCATTTCCAAGTTGGTCGGTGGTTAAAGCAGGCGACAATAAGTTGGAAGCTACATAATTGCGTGCAATGCTTGATTCGCCAAATTTAAGTACCGGAGTTGCATCGGTTGATAAGTTAGCAGCAAAAGCAAGGTCGCCCACAACTGCCGATAAATTATTGTGTGTAGTGGTGGTTGCCCATGTTCCACCGCTTATAATTCCAAAAATACTGTTGGTGATGCCGGTATTGGTTATTTTACCATTCCCGCTTATCGATGAATGATTTACTCCAATCTGAGATGCGTTTGAGGTTGAACCGCTATTCCCTACAACTATACTGTTATTCATTACTACAGAAGTTGCATATCCACCAGAGTTATCTAAACATACACCATCTGCACCTGTGCCTGCATTTGTTGTATTATTTGCAATGGTAGCATGATTCAATGTTAATGTAAAATTAGGTGTTGTAGCCTGACCACTGGCACAGGTTCTGTAAAGAACTCCACCACCAATTTTTGCATTAGTGCTGGTGCTGTTTCCGTAAATTGTTGAATTTTCAATCAGAAGTGTATGGTTCGCAACATTGCTGCCATTAGTACCACAAATGAATGCTATACCACCGCCATTACCTAATGAAGTATTTGCAGCTATTGTACTTTTCCTGATAACTACATTTGCAACATAATTATTCCCCGGTACAACAGCAATACCACCTCCTATATTCGAACTGTTAGTCATAGTATTCCCTGTAATATAGCAGCCATCAATAGTTACAACAGCAGCTCCCTGAATATGAATTCCGCCACCAGAAGGACTCCTGTTTGCAGAAATTTTCAAATTAGTAAGATTGATAGTTGGCGCATTTGCTTGTGTACCTGCATTTGCCAAACGTATTCCACCGCCACTGTAAGCATTGTATCCATTCTGAATTGTCATATCCTGAATTGTAATAGTAATACCGGTGGTATATGTACCATCCAACTTAAATACACCACAATCATTTGCCTGAGTTATTGATGTTGAGGCATCGGCCTGAATAATGGTTTGATTCATGCCTGCGCCCTTTATCGTTAGTGATTTTACAGCATTAAGTATAATATTCCTTTCAGTAAATGTTCCTGCTGCCACTTCAACAATATCACCCGATGAGGCAGCTGCAATGGCGGCTCTAACAGTTGTCCACGAAGTTCCACTGTTAGTTCCACTTGAACTAACAGTATAGGTTGTTGCCGAAAATGCGTGTACTGTTCCTATCGCAACAGCCACTAAAAATAGTATTTTTTTCATGTTTATAATTATTTAAATTTACTCTTAACAATATTATTTATTGATGAATTATCCGATAAATATGAATTTGAACAACCAATTATTTTATCAAAAAGAATGACATAGAGCGAGCTGTTAATGGCAAATAAAATATTGC